>JAHWKY010000025.1 GCA_019347575.1 Actinomycetota bacterium
GGACCCGAACGACCCGCGGAGTCAGCGGCCGGAGTACCGGGAGGACGGCATCCATCCCAACGACGCGGGCCACGCGGCCATGGCCGCCGCGATAGATCTCGGGACGCTGACCGCAGCGACGTGCAGCGCAACCGCGCCGCCCTCATTACCGGGCGCAGGAACTTCGGACCCGACGAAGACCCCGTCAGCCCCGAGCTGCATCATCATCGCCGCGTCCGCCGGGGTGGCGATGCCCCCGGCGGTGAACAGCACGACCGGGAGGCGGCCCGCTTCGGCGACCTCGCGCACGAGTTCGTAGGGCGCCTGGAGTTCCTTCGCGGCGGTGAAGAGCTCGCCCTCGTCGAGCGAGGACAGCCGACGGATCTCGCCCGTGATCGCGCGCATGTGACGTGTGGCCTCGATGACGTTGCCTGTCCCTGCCTCACCCTTCGAGCGGATCATCGCGGCGCCCTCGGTCAGGCGGCGCAGGGCCTCGCCGAGGTTGGTTGCCCCGCAGACGAACGGCACGTCGAAGCGCCACTTGTCGATGTGGTTCGCCTCGTCGGCCGGCGTGAGGACCTCGGACTCGTCGACGTAGTCGACCCCGAGAGCCTGCAGGACCTGTGCTTCGACGAAGTGGCCGATCCGCGCCTTGGCCATCACGGGGATCGAGACCGCCTCGATGATCCCGTCGATCATCTCCGGGTCCGACATCCGCGCCACGCCCCCATCACGCCGGATGTCCGCGGGCACGCGCTCGAGCGCCATGACGGCGACCGCGCCGGCTTCCTCGGCGATGCGCGCTTCCTGGGGGGTGACGACGTCCATGATGACGCCGCCCTTGAGCATGTCGGCGAGGCCGCGCTTGACGCGGAACGTGCCGGTCGTCGGCTGGTCGGTCACCGTGGGTCTCCGGTCGACGTGTCACGCCTCCACGGGGCGTGTCGGCAGATACTCGAGGTTACTACTCCAGGCGACGGCGCATCCGCGCCATCGAGGTCACCACGAGGTCACGGGGTGGTCGCCGGCGCTTCCGGGAGGGCCTCGGCGGGCGCGAGGTGCAGCCACGTCCTGCCCGGGGTCAGGGGGAAGTCCCGCCCCGATCGGTCCAGCAAGCGGAAGTGGCTCAGCGCGTCGGCCTTCTCCCACCTGATGGCGTACCAGTGCCCGTCCCGCAGGACGACGCCCCGCCCCTTGCCCAACACCTGCGTGTCGGTGAGCGGGTTCCCGGCGGGGTCGGCACCACCTCCCGGACCGACCCGCATCCCCAGGACCACGACGTTGTCGGCCGCGATCAGATCGCCACCGGCGTCCTCGAACGGCTCGCCGTTCTGCGACCGGATGTAGGTCCGGGTCCGCTCGTCGAACTCCCAGCCGGTCACGCTCGCCCCGGACATGCGGATCGTGATCGCATCACCCGCACCCGGACACGAGGGCGACTCTGCTGGCGCGGGCGCCGGCGACCGTGGGGCGGACGTGGGACCACGCCGGGGGCTCGGTAAGGCGGGACAGCCCTCGGCCCCCTCGGGCAGGTCGGTGTCGTAGGCGAACGCGGGACTGGCGGGCGGCACCTCGTCCGCCGCTGCATCGATCAGATCCGCGGGATCGGCGAAGAGGTTGTGCGGGGCACGTCGCCCCGACTCGCGGTAGAACGGGTCGCCGTCACCGTCGTCGTAGACGGTCGTGATGCCGGCGCGCTCGATCGCCTCGACGACGACCGGCGCGGCGCCTGACAGACCCAGGATCGCCTGGAAGGGAGGGAGCACCTCAGCGTCGACGAAGCGGCCGGAGCGGATGGGACCAACCGCGTCCGGCAGGGTCGAGTTGTACAGCGCCATGAACCGGGTGATGCCGCCCTCGACGAGTTCCTCGAAGACGATGTCCGCCTCGGCCAGGCCAGCCTGGGGACGCGCGGCGGGGCTGTTCTCGACCTTCACCGCGAGGGCGGGGCGCTCGAGCACCTCCTCGTCGGTCGTCGGCTCGCCCGTCAGGGCCGCCGTCGTGGTCTGGGTCGGGCTCGGGGACGGCGAGGGCGAGGGGGCCGGCGCGGGCTCCTCGTCGCCGCCGCACGCCGCCAGGACGAGCGACGCCGCAACGAGCACGGCTGCGGCACGGAAGCGGGAAGGGCTCAACGGTGCACTCCGAGGGGCGGGTCGTGAGCGGCGGAGGGTAACGAGGCCGGGCCGAGGTTCCCGCACGGCGTCCGCCCTCCGAACGCTAGGAGGGCTGTGCGCCACAGTTGCGCACAGGCCTCCTACGCCCCGAGGAGCTCCAGGCGGTGGATGCGCTCCTCGATGGGAGGGTGGGTGAGGAACATCCGGTCGTACCAGGACAGGCCCTCGGTGCCGCGACCGCGTCTGGGGCGCAGCGGGGCGTCGATCCAGAGGTGGGCGGTCGCGTGCGTCGCGTTGCGCACCCGACCGCGGCTATCGGAGATCTTGCGCAGCGCGTCGGCGAGCGCGCGTGGGTTGTGCGTGAGATGGGCGCCGCTGACGTCAGCGAGGTACTCGCGCTGGCGACTCACCGCGGACGTGATGATGCGCGCACCGAGCGGGGCGAGGATCACCATCAGGATGCCGAAGATCACCAGCAGCGGAACGACCCCGTCCGCCTTCCTGCGGCTGCCGCTGAGGCCACCCCAGCGCACCGCACGGAAGCTCCAGTCGGCCAGCAGCACGATCGCCCCGGCTATGACCGCGACGACCGTCATGAGGCGGATGTCGTAGTTGCGCACGTGACTGACCTCGTGCGCCACGACGGCTTCGAGTTCCTGCCGGTCGAGGTTCTCGAGGAGGCCAGTCGTGACCGCGACCGCTGCGTGCTCGGGATCACGCCCCGTCGCGAAGGCGTTGAGTGCGTCCGATCGGACGACGTAGACCCGTGGCTTGGGGATGCCGGCGGCGATGCTCACGCTCTCGACGAGGTTGTGCAGCCGGCGATGGTCATCCGGATCCGCGGGCACCGCCCCGGTCGACGCCACCACGATGCGGTCGCTCTCCCAGTACGACGTCCACGTGAGCGCGGCAGCGATCAGAGCGGCGAGCACGCCGGGCAGCGGTCCGGCGCCGAACCACAGCGTGCCGAGCACGTACGCCATGGCGGAGAAGACGAGTCCGCCACCGAGCAGGTACCAGCGGCTCCGACGGATGTTGCGCTCCGCCAGCTCCTCAGGATGCATGCAAGCTCAGCCGCAAGGGCCGCCCGATCCATGGCGCGGATGCGCCGTCGCCCCAGGGCGCCAACGAACGGCCGGGTCCCCATGAGACGCGAGCCGCCGAGACCGCGCTCTCGGCGGCGGATACGAAGCACGCCCCCATCGACGACGCGGATGCGGCGTCGCCAAAGATCAGAACTCGACCTTGACGGGGTCGCGGATCTCGGGATCGTCCACCTCGAAGTACTCGCGCTCCTCGAAGTTGAACATCCCGGCGACGATGTTCGAGGGGAACGTCTCGCGCGCGTCGTCGTAGCTGCGCACCGCGCCGTTGTAGAACTGGCGCGCCGAGCTGATGCGGTCCTCGGTCGCGGTCAGCTCCTCCTGCAGCTCGAGGAAGTTCGGCGATGCCTGCAGGTCGGGGTAGGCCTCGGCGACGGCGAACAGGCTCCGCAGCGCCCGGGTCAGTCCGAGCTCGGCCTGCGCCTGCTCCTGGACCCCGCCGGCAGCGACGGCAGCCGCGCGGGCCCGGGTCACCTCCTCGAACACGCCCTTCTCGTGAGCCGCGTAGCCCTTCACGGTCTCCACGAGGTTGGGGATCAGGTCGTGGCGGCGGCGGAGCTGCACGTCGATCTGGGCCCACGACTCCTCGACCCGGTTGCGCAACCGGACGAGGCGGTTGTAGATCGCGACGATCGCGAGGATCAGCACGACCAGCACACCGAGCGCGATGAGACCCGGGATCATGGGACGTCTCCTGTAGGCAACCGCTGGAGCCTAGACCCGACTCGATCGTGATGGCACTTCGTCCGCTCGAGCCGACGAAGTGACATCACCAAGCCCTGTTCGTCGCCGTGCGGCGCGCGACCGCGGGCGGCACGGGACCCACTCAGAGCGTCCCGCTGACCTGGGTGTAGATGACGCGGAGCTGGTCGACGACGCAGCTCCAGTCGTAGCGCTGGACGGTCTGGCGGCCCTGTTCAGCCATGGCCGCGCGGAGCGCCGCGTTCGACAGGAGGGCGTCGAGGGTGTCGGTGAGCGTGCCGGAGTCGCCGGGTGGCACGAACCGGCCTTCGACGCCGTCACGCAGGACCGTGCGGTAGCCGGGGATGTCGGACGCCACGACCGCGACGCCAGCTGCCATCGCTTCGAGCAGCACGATCCCGAACGACTCGCCGCCGAGAGCCGGAGAGACGAACAGGTCCGCGGACCGGTAGAAGCGCGGGAGGTCCTCCTGATCGACACGCCCGACGAAGAGGACGTCGGCGCGCAGTCGCGCCGGTAGCAGCGACTGCGCGTAGTCGCGTTCCGGCCCCTCTCCCACCACGACGAGGCGCACGGATGGTCGACGGGTCTTGAGTTCGACGAAGGCACGCAACAATGGCGCGAGACCCTTGCGCGGCTCCAGCCGCCCCACGAAGAGGAGCACCGGCGGGCCGCCGGCGAGTTCGGGTATCGGCCGGGCATCACGGAAGCGGGCGACCTCCACCCCGTTGGGAACGTGTCGGAACGAGCCCTCGCTGATGCCCAGCGCGGCAGCGTGGTACGCACTCGCTGCGGGGCTGACCGCGATGCGCACGGCGAGGCGTCGGGCGGCTCGAGCGACGAGGGGGCGGGCGAGCCGGTACGACGTGTCGGAATCGGACCAGGCGTGGAAGGTCCCCACGACCGGTGTCGGGCCACGCAGGGCGGCAGCGAGTCCGACCATCGGGACGGCTGGTTCGTGCACGTGCACCACGTCGGGCCGGAAGTGCTCGAGCGCCTGCACCGTCCGCCTCCCGGCTGCGGGGCTCGGTGCGATCGGGGCGACCGAGTCGTTGAACGGGACCGATAGAGAACCTCCCACCGCCAGCACGCCCGGGGGCGGGGCGCTGCGGTCGCCGGGCGCGACCACGAGCACCCGGTCGCCGAGTTCCCGGAGCCGCGCCGCGACGTGCTGCACGTGGGACTGGACTCCGCCCGGGACCGTCAGGTCGTAGGGACTGACCAGCGCCACCCGCACGTCACGATCCCGCGACGGCGGGGTGGTCGGGTTCACGGTCGGCCAGCCAGTTGCGCACGAACACGTGCCATTGCGCCGGGTACGCACCGATCAGCTTCTCGAGTTCGTGCGCGACGACCTGCGTGCCCTCGTCGACGGACAGGTGGCTGATGTCCACCGGAGCACGCACGTCGGCATGCCAGCCATCCGGCGTCGCGAGGAAGGCGCCGGCCGAGACCGGCTTGCCGGTCCGGCGTGCCAGGGCGGCAGGTCCTGGGGGGAGACGACACGGCTCACCGAAGAACTCGACCACGGGGCCCTTCTTGGTGAGGTCCCGGTCGGCGAGCAGGGTGGCGATACGCCCCGCCCGCACGTGCTCCTCGAGTCGCGTCACCATGTCGCCACCCGGGACGAGCGGAACGACCTCGAGCCCGATGTCTCGGCGCAACGCCAAGAAGCGATCGAAGAGGCGGCGCGGCTCGAGGACCTCGGCGACGACGGTCAGGGGCCAGTTGTTGAGGTGACAGAAGTACGCCCCGACGTCCCAGGACCCGAGGTGGCAGGTGGCCACGATCCCGCCGCCGATGTCGGTCAGGTACTGGAGGTTCTCGAGCCCGTCACCGGTCGTCCGCGACAGGACCTCTTCGGGGTCCATCCGGTGGAGTCGGAACGAGTCGAGCCAGTAGCGGCCGTACTCGGCGTACGCCTCACGCACGAGGGCGTCGAGTTCCGGGGCAGGCGGGTGGCCCGCCACGCGGGCGAGGTTGCGACGCACCTGCTGCTCCTGGCGCCCCGACGCCATGCTGTGGAACAACCGCCCCAGCCAACGCGGCAGCTTCCACGCCAGGCGCTGCGGCATGCGCGCCGCGATACCCCAGACCAGCCGGTACTGCCAGTACGTGAGACGTTTACGGAAGGTCTCCGGTGGCGGGGGCGGGAGCGCGTCGACGTCCGCTGAAGGGGAGCGCGTCACGTCCCGACCTCCGACGGGGCGAGCTGACGGTGGACGTGCACCAGCCGCTGGATGACCGTGACGAGCCCGCCGGCGGCGAGGACCCACAGCACCACCTCGAAGGTGGGGGTGATGACGAGCGCGGCCATGGTCAGGATCGAGCGCTCGCCGCGCTCGAGCAAGCCGACGCTGCAGTCGGTATCCATCGACTCCGCCTTCGCTCGGACGTAGCTGGTCAGCAGCGCGGTCGCGAGCGCGACGCTCACCACGCCGAAGAGCAGTGGGTCCCCGCGGACCGCCCACGCGATCGCGAGCAGGATCACGGCGTCGGAGATGCGGTCGGCCACCGAGTCGTAGAACGCCCCGAACCGCGACACCATCCCGCGCGCCCGAGCAACCGGACCGTCGAACAGGTCGGCTAGGCCCCCCGCGACGAGGACCCACCCGCCAACGGCCAGGTGCCCGGTCGCGACCAGTCCGGCGGCGACACCGGTGAGGACGATGCCGAACGTCGTCATCCAGTTGGGGGTCAACCCGAGCCGAGCGAGGCCGCGGCCGATGGGCACGACGATGACGTCGATCTGGCGCGAGAAGGTGGACTTGAGGGTCATCGGGACCGGAGCCTACCGGTGCCCTCGACCAGCCAGCTTCGAGCCGCGCGCGCTGCCTCGGCGACCTACGATGCGTGGCCCGGCCGGTTCCAGAGCAGTGCTCAAGCAGCGAAGCGGTAGCACGAGAGCAGTGCTCAAGCAGCGAAGCGGTAGCACGAGAAGAGGAGTTCGCGCGTGTCGAAGGATCTGACCGTCCCCACCGAGCGCATCCGCAACGTCGTCCTCCTCGGGCACACCGGCGGTGGCAAGACGACGCTCGCCGAGGCCATGCTGCTCGCCGCAGGCGTCACGACGCGCTTGGGATCGACCGCCGACGGCACGACGAAGCTCGACTTCGAGCCCGAGGAGCAGGACAAGCACCACTCCCTGAGCCTGGCCCTGGCCGCGGTCCCGTGGAGCGGACACAAGATCAACATCCTCGACGCCCCCGGAGGTCCCGAGTCGTACGGCGACGCCTTCCCAGCGCTCGCCGCCGCCGACATCGCCATCTTCGTCGTCGACGCGACCGCCGGTGTCCAAGCGCAACACGACGAACTGTGGCAGGCGTGCGATCAGCTCGATCTGCCCCGCCTGGTATTTCTGAACAAGCTCGACAACGAGAACGCGCAGTTCCAGACCAACGTCGATGCTCTGAGCGAGCGCTACGGCAAGAAGTTCGCGCCGGTCATGATGCCGCTGGGGGTCGAGGCAGAGCTCACCGGCGTCATCGACCTGCTGCACGACATGGCGGTGCGCTTCGACGGCGATGTCCGGACCGAGACGGAGGTCCCCGACGAGCGCAAGGAGCAGGCGGCGCGGAACCGCGAACTGTTGGTCGAGGCCATCGTCGAGACCGATGACGAGCTCCTGATGGAGTACCTCGAAGGTGAGATCCCCGAGACCAAGCGGCTCGCCGAGCAGTTCGCCCACGGCATCGCCGAGGCGGAGTTCTTCCCCATGCTGTGTGGATCGGCCGAGAAGGGCATCGGCATCCAGTTGCTGCTCGACTTCCTGATCGAGGAGTGCCCCTCCCCCACCGACCGCGGTCCCATCCAAGGGACGCAGGGGGAACTGCCGCTCGACGCGCCGACCACCGCGTACGTGGCGAAGACGCTCAGCGACCCGTTCGTCGGTCGCATCAACCTGCTGCGTGTCCTGGCGGGCGGTCTGGCCAACGACGACCACCTGCTCGATGCCCGCACCGGGAAGGACTCGCGCCTCCACGGCATCTTCACCCTGCAGGGCAAGGAGCAGATCGCGGTCGCATCCGCCTCGGCGGGCGATCTGGTCGCGATCGCCAAGCTCGACGACGTGAGCACGGGCGACGTGCTCACGGCGAAGGGGCACGAGTTCGCCTTCGACGCTCCCCGGCCGCCGGAGGGCTACTACCGCGTCGCCCTGTCCCCCGCTTCCGCCGGCGACGAGGACAAGCTCTCGACCGCGCTGCAACGCATCGCCGAGGAGGATCCCTCACTGCGGGTGGAGCGAGACGAGGACACCGGGGCGCTGGTCCTGCACTCGTACGGCCCGACCCACGTGGACGTCACGCTCAGGCGTATGCACCGCAAGTTCGGCGTCGACGTCAACCAGTCGCCACCTCCGGTCGCGTACCGCGAGACGCTCAAGGGCAGAGGTCAGGGGGTCGGCAAGCACGTCAAGCAGTCGGGCGGGCACGGCCAGTACGGCGTCGCGCACATCGAGGTGGAGCCGCTGCCGTCCGGCGGAGGCTTCGAGTTCGACGACGCGATCGTCGGCGGCGTCATCCCCAACCAGTTCATCCCGTCGGTCGAGAAGGGTGTCCTGCAGGCACTCGACAAGGGCCCTCTCGCGGGCTACCCCGTCGTCGACGTCAAGGTGAAGCTGTACGACGGCAAGCACCACTCGGTCGACAGCTCCGACGCGGCGTTCCAGATGGCCGGGATCCTCGCGTTCCGCGAGGCCGCCAACGCCGCCGGGGTGAAGCTGCTTGAGCCGATCATGGAGATCGACATCGTCGTGCCCGACGATCACACCGGGACCGTGATGGGTGACCTGTCCTCCCGACGAGGTCGGATCCTGGGGACCGATGCCGCGGGTGCCGGCAAGCAGGTGGTGCACGCGCTCGTGCCGGAATCGGAGGTGCTCACGTACGCCGCCGAGCTACGCGCGCTCACCTCGGGGCAGGGCACGCTCGCGATGAGCTACCACCATCACGAGGACGTCCCCGACAACGTCGCACAGCGCATCATCGCCGCCCACCAGGAGTCGGACGGCTGATGGGGCGTCAGCTGAAGCTCGGGCTCAGGTGGTCGTAGAGCTCGTCGAGCGCGACCGGCAGCACGCGGGTGGCTCCAACCGTCGAGATGAAGTTGGTGTCGGCGGCCCACCGGGGCACCACGTGCAGGTGTAGGTGGTCGACGATGCCGGCACCGCCCGCCTTGCCGAGGTTCATGCCGAGGTTGATGCCGTCGCAGAAGGTCCGCTCGTGGAGCACCGCTGCGCACCGCCGGCCCAGTTCCCAGACCTCGGTCGAGGTCTCCTGGTCGAGGTCGCCCAGCTCACCCACGTGCGCGAACGGGACGACCATGAGGTGGCCGGGGTTGTAGGGGTAAGCGTTGAAGATGACGTACGCGCGCTGGCCCCGGTACAGGATGAGGCTCTCGCGGTCCCGCTCCTCGCCGCGTCCTGCCAGGACGCAGAAGGGGCAGCCCTCGATGCCCTCGTCGTCACCGGCGATGTAGCCGTACCGCCACGGTGCCCAGAGGTGCTGCACCGCCTCGGGGGCCATGGCCGCCTGGGCCCGACGGTTCGCGCCGCTGGGTTCGGACCTCGGCTCGATCACGACGGCGAGCGTCGGCGGTTCTCGAGGTCGAGCCGCTCGACGAAGTCGTCGACAGGCACGTCCTTGTCCTGCTCGCCGCTGTAGGGACGGATCGCGACCGTGTGGGCGTCCTGCTCGGAGCTGCCGACGATGACGGTGTACGGGACCTTGGTGGTCTGCGACTTACGGATCTTGTTGCCGAGGGTGTCGTCGGACCCGTCGACCTCGACGCGCAGGCCGATGCCCCGCAGCAACCCGGCGACCTCGTCCGCGTAGGCGACGAAGTCCGCGGCGACCGCTACGACGTTGACCTGGACCGGCGCGAGCCACATCGGGAAGGCTCCGTTGAACGACTCGAGCATCACCGCGAAGAAGCGCTCGATCGACCCGAACAGGGCGCGGTGGACCATGAACGGCCGGTGGGGGTCGCCGTCCTCGGCGATGTAGGTGACATCGAACAGTTCCGGCAGGTTGAAGTCGACCTGGATCGTGGTCAGCTGCCACTCCCGCCCGATCGCGTCGTGGGCATGGATGTCGATCTTGGGTCCGTAGAAGGCGCCCTCACCCACGTCGATGACGTAGTCGTAGCCCGACGCCTCGGCCGCCTCCTTCAGCGCTTGCTCTCCGTAGGCCCACTGCTCGTTGGTGCCGATCGACTTGCCCTCGGGGCGGGTCGAGACCGCGACACGGGAGGGCTCGCCCAGGCCGAACGTGCGGTACAGGTCGCGCGCGAAGTGGATGCACGCGACGACCTCGTCGACGACCTGATCGTCGCGGCAGAAGATGTGGCTGTCGTCCTGGGTGAAGCCGCGGGCACGCAGCATGCCGTTGACGACCCCGGACTTCTCGTAGCGGTAGACGGTGCCGAGCTCCGACAACCGCAGCGGCAGCTCACGGTAGGAGCGGGTGCGCGCCTGGTAGGCGAGGATGTGGAAGGGGCAGTTCATCGGCTTGAGCCGGTAGGCGGTGCCGGATTCGTCGACCTCCATCCCGGGGTACATCAGCTCGCCGTAGTTGCGCAGGTGGCCGCTGGTGTGCCACAGCTCCTCCTTGGCGATGTGCGGGGTGTAGACCGCCTCGTAGCCTCGGGCGAGCACCTCGTCGCGGATCCAGTCCTCCATCTGCTTGCGCACGATCGCGCCCTTGGGCAGGAAGATCGCCATCCCGGGACCGATCTCGTCCGGAAAGTGCACCAGCTCCAGCTCCCGACCGAGCTTGCGGTGGTCGCGCTTGCGCGCCTCCTCGAGACGGTGCAGGTGCTCGTCGAGCGCCTTGCGCGACTCCCAGGCGGTGCCGTAGATGCGCTGGAGCATCGGCTGGTCCTCGCGCCCGCGCCAGTACGCCCCGGCCGTGCGCAGCAGCTTGAAGGCGGGCACGCGCTCCGAGGACGGGATGTGGGGGCCGCGGCAGAGGTCGACCCACGCCTCGCCACCGTCGGGGCGCACGTTGCGGTAGACCGTGAAGGTGACCTCGCCCTCCCGTTCACCGGTGGCGTCCTGCTCGTCACCACCAGCCGCGACCCGCTCGATCACCTCGCGCTTGTAGGGCTGGTCGTCGAACAGCGCGAGTGCCTCGTCCTGTGACAGCTCCTCGCGGATGAAGGACTGGCGCTCCTTCATGAGCTCGGTCATCCGGGCCTCGATACGTTCGAGGTCCTCCGGCGTGAACGGCTGGTCCACGTCGAAGTCGTAGTAGAAACCGTCTTCGACCGGTGGTCCGATCGCCCACTTCGTCCCCGGGTAGAGGTCGGTGACCGCCTGCGCCATCAGGTGAGCGACCGAGTGGCGCAGGATCGCGCGGCCCGCCCCGGTGTCCGCGGGGATCGGCTCGATCGATGCCCCGTCGGGGACGGGGCGGTCGAGGTCCCACTCCTCGCCGTTCACGCGCGCCGCGACGATCTGTCCGCCGACGGCGTCGAGCGCCTTGAGCGCCTGGATCGCGGTCGCGCCGTCATCGAGCTCCACGGCGCTGTCGCCGTGCTTGACGGTGATGCTCACGGCTGCGCTCCTGGTGCGTAGGGGTCGGCAGGGTACTGCGGGCCGCCGTCCACCCTCGACCTGCTCTCACGTGGGGCGCGCGCTCGAACTCAACCGTCGAGAGCGTCGCGCCACGCTCCCCGGAGCTCGAGGACGCCCATCCCGAAGACCTCGCGTGCTGCTCGGTCGACGTGCCACGCCTCGGTCCCCGGCTCGCCGACCGCTCCTCGGCCCAGTGCCCGGTAGAACTCGGCCACCTGCTCGTCGGAGTAGGTCGACACCAGCCAATCGATGAACGCGAAGGCGGTCTGGTAGCTGAGGAAGATGCGGTCGCGGCCCCCGGTCGTGAACTGGCTGTCGTCGGGGAGTCGGTCGTCGAACCCGCCCCTGCCGATCAGGCCCTGGAGCAGGCCCAGCCCGGTCGTGGATCGCTGCTCCCCGAGCCGCTGTGCGATGCCCTCCTCGACCCAGGCGGGGACGAACGGGCCCGAGGACGGACGCGTGGCCACGTGCAGCAGCTCGTGGGCCAGGATGAGTTGGCGGGTCTCGCTGGAGCGGTTGAGGAAGCGGGGAGGGTTGACCACGATGCGTGCACCGGTCAGCTCGAAC
Source organism: Actinomycetota bacterium (assembly GCA_019347575.1). Classification (NCBI taxonomy): domain Bacteria; kingdom Bacillati; phylum Actinomycetota; species Actinomycetota bacterium. The sequence continues at coordinate 12,042 of JAHWKY010000025.1, forward strand.
TCGCCCAGCTCACCGACGGGGGTCGAGATCGCGAACGCGACGAAGCTCGACAGGTCGAAGGTCACGTGGAGCAGCTCGGCCAGCTCCTCCTCGTCGCGCGGGATGATCACCGGCACGCGCTCCGACCACGGCAGCGGCCAGCGTTCGATGACCTGTTGGAGCGCGGCCCTCGCCTCGGCGAGCACGGCGTCCACCGAAGGCGTGTCGGGGTGGTGCAGAGCGATGATCGGCCCCTCTCCGGACACGACCACCGGTCCGTGATCCCACAGGTGATCGACGCTGACCAGGCCCAGCGGCTCGGCATCACGATCGCCCGCGAAGCGCCAGGCACCGTCGGTCCGGACCGCGGTGAGGAACAGGTCCTCGGTGGCCGGCCCGGAGCTGTCGAAGTCTCGTAGCGCGTGCTCCTCACGGACGTAGACCACGACCGCGTCGCCCCCGTACGCCTCGCGGACCGATGCGGTCGCCAGGTCCGGGAGGGAGTCGTCCAGCTCGAGTGCGTAGTGCGACAGGGGCACCTCGCGCAGGTTCGCCGCACGATCCAGCCAGCGTCGGCCGAACGCGGAGCCCGGGTCGTGCAGGTGGGGGCGGATGCGCTCGGGGTCCGCGGCGAGGAAGGCGGCCGCGACCTCGTCGAGCACCGCCTGCAGACCCGTCAGGTCCGATGGCTCGGCCGCCGGCGGCGTGACCGCATCGACCGCGGACAGCGGGAGCGCTGCCCGCGAGGTGTCATCGCCGGCGACGGGGAGGACCGCAGGCTCGGCACAGCCGGAGGTGGCCGTCGCGACGACGGCCAGACCCACCAGCAGACGTCGCACCGCTGCTCCTCCGGTCAAGGCGCCTATGGTTCCACGCGGATGGGAGGTCCGCGATGAGCCCCCGGGGGATCACGGCCCTGATCGCGCTCGGCCGCGCAGCGATCGGCGCCACGCTGCTCGCCGCACCCCAGCAGTCAGGGAAGGGGTGGCTCGGCGACGTGGCGGATGATCCGCGGGCCCAGGCTGCCCTGCGCGGACTCGGGGCACGCGACCTCGCGATCGGCATCGGCACCCTGCTCTCGCTCACGCGGGGACGACGTCCCGACCGCTGGATCGAAGCCGGGATCATCGCCGACGGAGCCGACGCGTTCGCCGCCGTGATGGCGCGCGACCGCCTGGCGCGGACCTCGCTGGTGACCACGATCGCGGTGGCGGGCGGCGCGGCGTTGCTGGGCCTGTACACCAGGTTCGCCTCGGTGGGCCCCACGGAGTGAGCGGCCCCGTACGGCGACGGGAGCGCGTGCAGGAGGCTGGTAGCCTCGGAACTCGCCCAGGGCGCGTAGCTCAGTCTGGGACGAGCGCTCCGTTCACACCGGAGAGGTCGGCGGTTCGAACCCGTCCGCGCCCACCACGATCGATGTCGGCGCGCCGGTGACGCTCGACGCCCCACCACTGCCTCGTCGCGAGTTGTCGGCGCCTGTGCGCACGGCGCTAGTGCTCGCGTTGCTGTACCTCTTCCTCGTCGGTGTCTCGCTGCTCGAGAGCGGTATCAAGCACCTCGGCGCGGGGTTCCAGGAGGGTCTCCTCGAGAGCGTCACCAACCCGCTGGCCGGGCTGTTCGCGGGCGTGCTCGCCACCGTGCTCGTGCAATCGTCATCGGTGTCGACCGCCACGATCGTGGGCCTAGTGGGGTCGGGGACGCTCACCGTCGAGGCTGCCATCCCGATGATCATGGGCGCCAACATCGGCACCACGATCACGAACACGTTGGCGTCGCTGGGCTCGATCCGTCGCAGCGACGAGTTCAGACGCGCCTTCGCCGGCGCCACGATGCACGACTTCTTCAACCTCATCGCGGTCGCCCTGTTCCTCCCCTTGGAACTGGTCACGGGGTTCCTGTCGAGATCGGCCGAGGCGATCGCGGATCTGCTGGGCCGCAGCAGCGTGACGGGTGCCGAGGCGAGCAGCCCGGTGAAGGAGGCCGTGAAGCTGCCGTCCGAGGCGATCGTCTCGGCGATCGACGGCATCGGGCTCGCGACGGCCGTCGCCGGCGTCGTCATCCTCACCGTCGGCCTCGGCTTCATCTTCCTGGCCCTGACCTACATCACGCGCAACATGCGTCAGCTCATCGCCGGGCGCATCGAGCGGACGATGAACCGGCTCATCGGCAAGGGCGGCGGGTTCGCCGGCATCGTCATCGGGATGCTCGTCACGATCGCGGTCCAGTCGTCGAGCATCACCACGTCCATCCTGGTGCCCATGGTGGCGGCGGGCGTGCTGACACTCCCCAACGCGTACCCGGTGACACTGGGTGCCAACGTGGGAACGACGGTCACGGCGCTGCTGGCGTCACTCGCCGTCGAGCTGCCGGCCGGACTCGTGATCGCCCTCGTCCACACGCTCTTCAACGTCGCCGGGATCGCGCTGCTGTACCCCCTCCCGGGGGTCCGGCTCATCCCCGTCCGGCTCGCCGAGGGTCTGGCCGAGATGGCGGTCCGCAACCGGTCGATGGTGGTCGCCTACGTCCTGGGCACGTTCGTACTCGTCCCGATGGCTGGCATAGTCATCCTGCGTTGAGGAGGTTGCCGTGGTCTTCCGGTTGTTCAGGGGCGGAGGCGAGGAGCAGCTCGAGCTGATCGAGCGCCAGATCCAGCAGATGCTCGCCAACGATCGTCACAGCTTCGACCTGGCCGTGTCGGCGCTCCTCGGCGGCGCCGATCCCGAGGTCGTGGGACCCGACCTGCTCGAGACCGACCGCGAGGTGAACGAGCTGGAGCGCGAGATCCGGCGCGAGCTCGTCGTGCACGCCAGCGTCCACGGGAAGGTGGACGTGCCCGCGATCCTCGCGTACATGAGCGTGGTGAAGGACATCGAGCGCATCGGCGATTACGCCAAGAACATCTTCGACCTCGCCGCGCTCGAGGTCGATCTGAGCGAGGCTCCGGACCGCGAGGAGCTCCACCTCCTCGCGCGTCGTGCCTCGCAGCTCATCACGACCGCCGGGGAGGTGTTCAACGCGCGTGACCGTGACGCGGCTGAGGCGCTGATCTCGGAGGGCGACATCTTGCTCGACGACTTCGACGACCTCGTCGCCGAGCTCGTCGGGAGCGATCAGGTCGCGCGGGAGGCGGTGCCTCGCGCGCTGTTCTACCGCCACCTCAAGCGCATCGTCGCACACCTGATGAACCTGCTATCGGCGGTCGTCATGCCGGTGGACAGGATCGACTACTTCGACGAGGACCAGTCGACGCGTGACTAGTCGGCGGCGACCGTGACCAGGCGATCGCCTGCAGGCAGGCCGCGGGTCAACGGGACCGTCTCCATCGAGATGACGATCTTGCTCACGTCGCGTGCAGGTACCACCAGCGCCAGCCGCCCATCGCGGTACGCGCCGGGGGGCACGATGTCCTCGTCGAGGGCGGAGCCATCGGGGCGGATGGACCACACGAGGAGCAGTTCGTCGAGCCCCGGGGCCGTGAGGCCGTGCACGGCCAGCGCGATCTCGTTGCCGCTGCGGGCCGCAGCTGCTCCGACCTCGTCCCCGACCTCGACCTCGAGCGGATCGCCCTCGGACAGTATCCGGATGACCTCGTTGCGACTAGTCGCCAGCGTCTCCAGGATCGAGTTCACCCGGCGCAGGTGCAGGTTCCAGAAGAGCAGTCCGACCATCACCACCAGCACGACCAGCGCGACCGAGGCCCTGACACCCGTTCGATGCCAGGGACGCGGCCGTGTGCGCTCCACGGCATCGGTCTCCTCGGCGACCTCGAGCATCGTCGCAGCCCGCTGCCGCTCCTCGCGCTCGACCTGGGAGAGCTCGTCCGCCAGTCGGCGGAGCTCGGCCACGTGGGAGCGGCACCTGCGGCAGCCGACCAGGTGGGTGCGGAACTCGGAGGAGTCGTGCTGGTCAAGCCCACCGAGGACGTGCCCCACGGCGAGGGCCTCGTAGCGATCGTGGCGTTCGCTGGACACGTTCCGGAGCATACGCCCGCACAGCGGCCCGGTCAGCCGCCCTGGTCGGGGGGCTGGTCCACCTCGCCGCTCGCGTCGGCGTCGGGCCCGACCGGCGCCACCGTCCCCCTCCACGGGTGGTCGAAGTCGGGCGGGTCCCAGGCCCACGGTCGCTCGTCCCAGGGCCGGCGGTTGGCCAGCCACCCGGTGAGCGCGAGCGCCGCTGCCACGAGCGCCCACTGCGAACCGGTGAGGCCCAGGATGCGCTGGTCCTCGCGCACGAAGTCGGTCAGGAACCGGAACAGCCCGTACCAGTAGATGTAGAGCATCACGAAGAAGCCGTCCCACCTCGGCTTGCGCTCGGCCCACAGCATGAGCAGCAGCAGCGCGGCCACCGCGACGAAGTCGTACAGAGCGGTCTGGTGGACCGCGATGTCGAAGCAGCCCTGCGTCGGGGGGTCGATCACCCCGGAACGGACCGCGTCGAGCGGGTAGGAGTCGGGCGCGACGCTGCCGAACGTGTTCGTCGCGCGGACCCACAGGTTCGAGGTGCAGCGCCAGGCGAGGGGGAAGTCCCCGGCCGGGTCCCCGATGTGGTCGCCGATGACGAGGTCCCCGAGCCGTCCGATCAGCAGACCGAGCGCGACACCGGGAGCCACGGAGTCGAACAGCTGGAAGAAGCGCCAGCGCCTGCGGACGATCATCGGCAGCGCGAGCAGGATGGCTCCCGCCAGGCCTCCGAGGAACGTCAGGCCGCCCTCCCAGACGGCGAACACGCGCAGCGGGTCGTCGGTGTACTCGCCTGCGTGGGTGATCACCCAGAACAGGCGCGAGCCGATGACCGCCCCGATGGCACCGCGGACGAGCAGGTCCTGCAGCTGTTCGCGGAGGTCGGGCACCTCGAAGTGGGCGACCCCGCGCTTCTCGGCTCGTCGCATCATCAGGACCGCACCCAGGAGGAACCCGACGGCGATCCCGACGCCGTGCGGCGACAGCGCCACGTCGCCGAAGATCGGGATGCGCTCGAGTATGGGGAAGCTGATGGCGGCGAGCATCGGGGACCTCGGGGGAGCTCAGCAGGACGGTGGGAGGAACTGGAGGGGATCCACGGCAGCGCCGTTGACGCGGGTCTCGAAGTGCAGGTGCGACCCGGTGGACGACCCGGTCGAACCGACGTCGCCGACCTGCTGGGCCCGGATCACCGTCTGGCCCTCGGTCACGACGAGGCGGCTCTGATGAGCGTAGGCGCTCACCACCCCATCCCCATGATCGATGAGCACCATCTGCCCGTAGCCCCCGTGCCACCCCGCGAAGATGACCACACCGTCCTTCACGGCGCCGATGGGCTGGCCCGTCTCGCCGTCGATGTCGAGACCCTCGTGCATCCGGCCCCAGCGGCGTCCGAACCCGGAGGTCACGCGGTCGCAGCGAGGCCACACGTAGCCCGATGTGCTCGGAACGATCGAGGTGACCGGCTTCTGGCGCTCCGCGATGAGCCGCTTGAGACCCTCGACCGCATCCTCGAGGTTGTCCATCGACTCCTCGAGTCCGGCCACCTCGGCGCGGGCGGCTGCCAGCTCGAGCTGACGCTGCTGACGCATCTGGGCCACCTGTGCGAGCAGCTGCTTGTGCTCGAGGCGCATGCGCTCGAGCCGTGCCAGCTCGGCATCGTGGCGGTCCTGCTGCCCCGCGAGCGCGATCCGCGCGTTGCTGACCTGCTCGAGCCTCGCCTGGTCCGTGCCGGTGACGACGCGCACGAACTCGCTGCGCTCGAGAGCTGCCTGGATGTCGCCGGCGGTGAGCAGCACCTCGAACGGCAGCGAGGTCCCGTGCTTGTACATATCTGCGGCGCGGAGTCCGAACGCCTCGTGCACCCCCTCGACCTCGGCGGCGAGCTCGGCCAGGAGGCGCTCGCTCTCGACGACACGGTGGCGCTGCCGCTCGATCGCCGCTGCCGCCTGGTTCACCGCGGCCTCGACCTCGGCGAGGCGCGCATCCGCCTCGGCGAGCCGCGCTGACGCCTCTGCCTCGACGCCCTCAGCAGTCCGTATCTGCTCCGCGACCGCGTCGATCCGCCGCTGCGCGTCGCTGAGCGCCGCCTCCTCGGCGGTCTGGGCGCGGGCAGGCATCAGCGCCCCGGCAGCGAACAGCGTCACAGCCGCCAGGAGGAAGATCCAGGAGGGACGAACGCGGCCCACGCCACCTCCGGGTCGTGGATGTCAGGGCCGGCCCGGGACCGTAGCGGAGGTCGTCCGCCGCGCAAGAGCCGCCGGAGGACGGGTCGCGCACGCTGGTACGCTCCGCCCGCTCCGATCCGCTGTGCCTCCTTGGGGTTCCCTTGACGCTTCGTCGCGCTGCCACGCTCGCGGGACTGGTCTCGTTGGGCGTCCTCGTCGTCGCGTTCCTGCTCGTCGTCTCGCTGCGCGCGGCGCACGGTGACATCCTCCCCGGCGTGACCGTCGCGGGGACGGACCTGGGCGGCGCCGAGGAGGACGCCCGCGCGCAGCTCGAGGTGCTTGATGAGACCCGACGCACCGACCCCGTCACGGTCGTCGTCGGGGACGAGTCGTTCACGCTCGATCCGGGATCCGTTGGCTACCGCATCGACATCGACGCCACCCTCGACGCGGCCCGGCTCCCCGGGCGCGACGGTGGGTTCCTCGCGACGTCCTGGGACCACGTTGCGGCTCTGTGGCGCGACGTCGACCTCGAACCAGTCGAGGTGCTCGACGAGCAGGCGCTGGCGGCGTGGGTTGCGAGCGTGGGCGCCGAGGTCAACGACGAGCCCTTCCCCGGAGCGCTGCACATCGACCCCGCGACGCTCGCGGTCTCCACGGAGGCACCGGGACCTGGGCAGCAGGTCGACGAGGACGAGATCGCGGCGTCGGTGCGAGAGGCACTCAGCACCGCGGGCCCCGAGACGCTGGGGTTCGAGCCCGTCCCCGTCCCCGCACGCATCGAACCGGCCGCGGTCGAAGCGGTCGCGGCGCAGGCGCGGGGCGCACTGAACGAGCCCCTGCGACTGACCGCCAACGACGCCACCCTCACGCTCGAGCCGAGCCAACTCGCCTCGATGATGCTGCTGCGCGAGGTCAGCGAAGGTGACACCTGGACCGTCGAGCTCGCGGTCGAGGCTGCCGCGGTCGAGGCCGCCGTCGGTGGACGCGCGAGCGAGTTCGAGCGCGAGCCCGTCTCCGCGAGCTTCGACCTCCCCCGCGAGCCGCCCGCGACGCTCGACGATCAGGACGACACCTCGTGGACCCCCGTCCCCGTCGACGCCCGCATCGTCCCATCGCAGCCGGGCGAGACGTTCGACGCGGGTCTCGCCGCGACGCAGATCAGCGAGCTACTGCAGCAGGGGACCACGACCGCCCCGCTGCGGCTGCGTCCGGTCGAACCCGAGTTCACGACCGCGGACGGGGAGGCGTTCGGTATCACCCACCTCATCGGCACCTTCACGACCTACCACGCCTGTTGCCAGTCACGGGTCACCAACATCCAGCTCCTCGCGGACATGGTCGACGGCACCACCGTGGCACCGGGCGAGCAGTTCTCGGTCAACCAGATCTCCGGTGAACGCACCTGCGGCAAGGGCTTCCGCGCCGCGGGGATGATCCTCAACGGCGAGCTCGTGGACGTCTGCGGGGGCGGGACGAGCCAGTTCGGGACGACGACCTTCAACGCGGCGTTCTTCGCGGGGCTGCCCATCGATCAGTACAAGGCGCACAGCTGGTACATCAGCCGCTACCCGATGGGGCGTGAGGCCACCCTGAACTACCCCTCCCCCGACATCGACGTCCGCTTCACGAACACCACCGACGCCGGGATCCTGGTACGCACCAGCTACACGGGCACCTCGATCACGGTGTCCCTCTACGGCGACAACGGTGAGGTGACCGTTCGCGCGATCCACGGGTCGCCGACCAACTACCGGGGCTTCGGCACGCGCACGCGCGAGAACAAGGCGCTGCCACCGGGTGCCTCGCGTGTGGTCCAGAGCGGGGCGCAGGGCTTCGACGTGACCGTCGTGCGTGTCCTCGAGCAGCCCGACGGCACCGAGGAGCGGGAGGAGTTCTTCACCCGCTACACGCCCATCGTCAAGATCGTCGAGCAGAACAGCGACCCCGCCCCGCCGCCGCCCGACGAGGACCCGCCCGACGACGGTGAGCCCGAGCCGCCGCCGGAAGAGGGCGGCGACGAACCGCCGCCGGACGGTGGTGGGGACGAGCCGCCCCCGTCCGAGCAGCCGGATCCGGGGCAGTGAGCACGCAGCAGGACGGCTACGTCGAGCGCGACCTCACGCCTGACGAGCTCCAGCTCGCCTTCCACGAGTTCGAGTGCCAGACCTACGACGAGCGCTTCGGCATCTCGGCGACCGAGCACACGGCTCGTGACGCGGCCCGGGAGGCGCACCGCCTGCTCGGCGGCGCGACGTTCGACCGCGTCCTCGACGTCGGCTGCGGGACCGGTTTCCTCGGTCTGGGTCTCGCCCACGGCGGCCACGCGCGGGACCTGCACCTCGTCGACCTGTCACCCGGCATGCTGGGTCGCGCTCGCGACAACGCGGCTGCACTCGGCGTGACCGCGACGATCGTGCAGGCCACGGCGGCCGACCTGCCCTACCCGGACGCGAGCTTCGATGCCGTCGTCACGCGGGGCGTGCTGCACCACCTGCACGACCCCGTCGTCGCGCTGCGTGAGTGGCGTCGCGTGGTGGTGCCCGGCGGGCCCGTCATCGCGCTGAGCGAGCCGACCCCGTGGGCGGACCGCATCGGTGGGGCGACCGCGGTCACCACGCTGAGGTCGCTGGCGGTGGCACGGCAGATCGCGGACCGGGTCGGTCGGCCGTTGTCACGACGGTCCGAGGAGGAGGCCGAGGAGCACCGCTTCTGGGACCTGGTGGCCATGGCCGCCAACCTCCACACGTTCACGCCGACGCAGTTGCGCGATCTGGGGCGGCACGCGGGCTTCGCCTCGGTGCAGGTGCGCGGCTCGGGTCTGGCTTCGATCGCCTGGGCCGCTGCCTACTACGTCCTGGTGGGTGAGTTCCCCGGGTTGGAGCGGAGCGAGTCCGCCAAGCGACGGGCGGGGCGGGTGTTCGGGGCGCTGCGCCGCGTCGACGCCGCCGTCGTGGAGCGGATCGTCCCCGACCGGGTGCTCATGACCGTCCAGGCCGTGTACCGCGACTGACCGCAGCGTTACAGTGCGGTCCCCATCCAGGCCGTGTACCGCGACTGACCGCGGCGTTACGGTGCGTCCCCACCGCGCCGGAGGCCTGCCCTGGACGGACCCGCTGCCGCTGACGTGCTCCGCGAGCAGATCCCCTCAGTCAAGGGCCGCTCGCCGCTGTACGAGCGGTTGCTGGCCGGTCTGGCCGGAGCGGCGGAGCGTGGCTTCGACGGCGGCGTCATCCCCCGCCTGCTCGACGCGGCTGGCACGACCCCGCACGAGGCACGACTGCTGCTGCTGGCTGCGCTCAACCACGCGGCCGTGGTCGACCCCTCCCTCCCCCACGCCGCGTGGTTCCCCACGGCACGGGAGGATCAGGCGCTGCCTCCCGAGGAGGGCGCCCCGGCTGCCCTCGCGCTGGCCTACCTGATCGAGAACGAGGTGCGCGTGGCGGCGTTCGTGCGCGAGCACCGGGTGCAGACCAACGAGGTCGGACGCTGCACCGCCCTCCTGCCCGGCTTCCTGCGTGGCGCCGGGTTCGGGCTGCCCCTGCGGCTGCTCGAGGTCGGTTGCGCGGCCGGCTTGAACCTGCGGTTCGACCGCTACCACTACCGCTACACGAACGGCCCGTCGTGGGGGCCCAGCGGTGGACCCGAGCTGGAGGCGCGGGGCGAGGGTGATGTGCCGCGGACGCTGACGCCGCCATCGGTCGACGTCGTCGAGCGCCACGGGGTCGACCTGTCACCGATCGACCCCACGACCGACGAGGGCCTGTACCTACTGCACTCGTTCGTCTGGCCGGACGAGACGGTGCGGCACGAGCGTCTGCACGCGGCCGTCGCGGTGGCGCGCACGGTGCCCGCACGGGTCGACCGGGGCGACCTACTTGAGTGGAGCAGCGAGCACGCCTCGCCCGACGAGGGCGTGGTGACGGTGCTGTACCACAGTCAGGTGCGCTACCAGCTCGACGACGCCGCCATCGCGCAGCTCGACGCCGTCGTCGACCGCGCCTGCCGCGCGGCCACGCCGGAGGCACCGATGCTGTACCTCGCGCTCGAGCCGCCCCGAGGGGCACCATCGGACGCCCTCCCCGAGCTGGAGGTGACCGTCGGCGACGGATCGGGACCGCCCACCCGGAGCGTGGTGCTGACGACCGACTGGCACGGCCGTTGGGTGCGCTGGTGGTGAGCCGTTCGTGAGCGCCGACCACGTCGAGCGCAACCGCGGACTGTGGGAGCGCGACGCCGACACCTACCAGGACGATCACGCCGAGTCGCTGCCGGTGGATCGCATGGTGTGGGGCGTGTGGCAGGTCCCCGAGGACGAGCTCGGGCTGCTCGGGGACGTCACGGGTCTGCGCGTCCTGGAGCTCGGCTGCGGGGCGGCGCAGTGGTCGGCGCGGCTGGCGTCAGCCGGTGCGCACCCGGTCGGGCTGGACCTGTCGGTCAACCAGCTCCGCCACGGGCTGCGCATCCGCGACCAGCTCGGGGCGGGCTACCCACTGGTCGCCGGAGACGCCGAGCACCTGCCGTTCGCGGACCAGGTGTTCGATCTGGTCCTCAGCGACTGGGGCGCGCCGGGGTTCACCGACCCCTACGTGTCCATCCCCGAGGCGGCTCGGGTGCTCGTCCCGGGAGGGGCCCTGGTGTTCTGCACCGCGCACCCCCTGGAGTTCCTCACCTACGACGCCGATCGCGGCACCCGCTCGACCTCCTTCCAGCGGCCCTACTTCGGACTCCACCGCCTCACGAACGTGGAGGGCATCGTGGAGTTCAACCTCACGTTCGGGGCGTGGTTCGACCTGTTCCGCTCCGTGGACCTGGTGGTGGAACGGCTCGTGGAACCGCAGCCATCCGAAGGGGCGCAGACGACCTACGCCGCCTACGGCGACCTCGACTGGGGGCGACGTTTCCCCTACGAGGTCATCTGGCGACTGCGCAAGTCGGGCCGACTTCCCCTATCGTGATGGTTCACGCCTATCGAGGGGAGGCGCGTTGGGACGGGTCGATCGGGCGGTGCGTCGAGCGCGCCGCCACCTACAGACCGATGAAGCCCTGCTCGGCACCGTGCTGGGGTCGCTCCGCGCGAACGACGGCAAGCGCTCGCGGCCGGTCCTGCTCGTCGCCACCGACCGACGGGTCCTGCTCGTGCCCACGCGGGGCGCCAACGAGCCGCGGTCGATCGCGCTGCGTGAGGTCGACGCGTTCGCCGTTGGCAAGGACCGGCTCCGACTCGCCGCGGGTGAGGACGTCATCGAACTCGGCAGCGTCGAGGACCGCACCGCGCTCGCCATGGTCGGCGACCTCGTCGGCACGCGCCTGTCACGTCTCGGCGACGGCGTCCCGCAGCAGATCCCTCCGAAGGTCCGCATCGTCCCGAACTGATCCGGGGCGGGGCGGGGGGCGTCGCGGGGCGACGCGGGTGCGGGGCGTTGGTGGGGCGCGTGCCGGGCGCAGCGGGGCGGCGGCCCTCGAACGTCCGGCTGTGGACGAGAGGGCGCTACTTCGAACCCATGTTCGGAACGAGTCACACCCATGTAGTTCCATCGCCGCCACTCGACCTGGGAGGGACGGGATGGCGATCCTGCGAGCGCAGCGGAGGCGACGGAGCCACGACCGTGAGCGAGCCCGGCGGGCTCGCCAGCACCGCCCGCCGTCGCCGCCGGTCCGGGACGTCCTCGAGAGGGGACGCAGCGGGCCGACCCACCGGCTCGCCGAGACGCGTGGCTGCTACGACGCCGGAGGGGTCGGGCGGCTCCGGGTCGTCATCGTCGACCCCCACCCACTGACACGGTCCGGCATCGCCGCCGTGCTCGCGGACGACCCGCGGCTGGACGTCGTGGCGGCGGCTCATGACGTTGCCGAGCTGATCGGCAGCGGCGCGATGGCGACGTCCGTGGATGCGATCGTGGCCGTCGTCGACGATGTCGTCGACGTCGCCGACCTCACCGATCCGCCAGACGCGGGGCCGCTGATCGTCGTCGCCCGGCTGGTGTCGGACGCCGGGTTGCTCGCCGCGTTCGGCGTCGGGCTCCGCGGCGTCGTCCTACACGACTCCGAACCGTCGACGCTCCGCGGGGCGGTGACCGCGGTCGGCGCAGGCGGCACGTACATCGACCCTCGCCTGACCGGGCGGCTGCTGCAGATGGCCCACCGCGGGCAACGGGCGAGCGAGGACCCGCTCGGCCTCACCGTGCAGGAGCGCCGCGTCCTGCGGCTCGCCGCCGAGGATCTCACGAACCCGCAGATCGCCGACCAGCTCGGCCTCTCGGTCAACACCGTCAAGGACCACCTCTCCAGCGCCTACGGCAAGCTCGGGGTACGCGGACGCGAGGACGCCGTCCGCGTCGTCCGCGAGCACGGCTGATCGGGTCGGGGCCACCACCTCGCCGATCGCATCGATGTAGGCGGTCCTGTACCTCTGAGGTCAAGAACGGCCTACCCAGATGTCCGAAGCGCTCCGTACCGTTCCACCGATCACGCCCCGAACGGCAGCTGCACGTCGGGGTCGAGGGTCGAGTGTGCCCGGTCGGGGCAGACGTCCTGGAAGCCGGGGTCGTCGTAGACCGAGAGGGCGACCCAGCCGAAGCGGTCGCCGAGGTCGGGTAGGAACTCGAGGTCGTAGGCCACCCGGAGGCGGTTGCCGACGATGTCGGGGCGCTCGTCGGAGACGAGGATGCGGCGGTCGCCGACGTCGAAGGTGGTCTCCCACTGGTCGCCGTCGAGGGCGACGCGGAGCTGGTAGAGGATCTGCTCGCCCCGCAGGGTCCAGACCACCCACTGGATCAGGTCGTCCTCACCGAGGCTGTTGCGCCCCGCGGCCGCCGGCACGTCGCCGTCCATCTCGAAGGTCACGACGAGCTCGGACCCGTCCACCTCGAGCGCGACCCGCCGCAGATCGGTGCCGGGAGCGGCACGGTCGGGTGCGTCGCCGCCGCCCGTTCGGGCGTCGTCGCTGCCGTCGCGGCACTCGGCGGTCCCCGACAGCGCCGTGACCGCCCCGACCACCGCGCGATCCGGCCCCCCGCCGCCCGCGGCTGCGCGAACGACGACCGTCGCGAGCACGGCGACGATCAGGCCGAGCGCGAACGCCCCGAGCCAGAGCCGGTGACGACGGTGGCGCCCCGACGGCACCAGCGAGCTGGTTGCGCCCACCGGTGCCGTCGGGGCCCTCACCGTCCGGGACGCTCGTCGTCGCGGGGGACGGGCGCGACGAGGTCCAACGGCAGAGGTTCGAACGAGGCACGTTGACGACCCGACCTCGCCTCCCGGGCCGCCACAGAGCGCGCGCCAACGGGGATGGGGATAGGCACGCGCTCCTCGTCGCCGAGCGGTAGTGGCTCGAACGGCAGGCCCGGAAGGGCGAGGTCGGGCAACGCGGGCGCCGGCGCCCCGACCGCAACGGCCGGGCGTGGTCGGCGTGAGCCGCGCAGCATGAGCGTGAAGAGCGCGGCCGTTCCCAGCAGGATCAGCAGCGCGAGGGGCGAGGTCGCATCGCTCGCCCCGGCGGTCCCGGCGGGCAGCGCCGGTGCCGCCTGCACGGGTGCCTGCGGGGTCGCCGGCAGGGCCGGTGTCGACTGGCCTGCGGGCCCAGCTACCTCTAAGGAGGCCGGCGGCGCGACGACCGGTGCCAGCGGGGTGACGGAGACGGCGGCGTACTGCCCGGCGGCAGCGCGCGCGTCGGCCAGCCAGCGATCGAGGTAGGGCACCGGCGGGATCGGCCCGCCACCTCCGGGGTGGATCTCGAAGTGCAGGTGCGGCGGGGTCCCGGCCGCGTTGCCGCTGTCGCCGACGAAGCCGAGCACGTCGCTCTGCTCTACCTCCACGCCCTCGTCGATCCCCGGTGCGAAGCCGGCGAGATGGGCGTAGTAGAGGAACGTCCCGTCGGCGGTTACCAGCCGCAGGGAGTTCCCGCCGATCGCGGTGTCGCGACCGATGCGGCCGATCACGCCGTCGAACGACGCGATGACCGGGGTTCCGTACGGGGCGAAGATGTCGGTGCCGGCGTGGGGGTGGTAGCTGGGCACGTGCCGCGGGGCGCCCCAGTCGTCGCTGTAGTTCGCGGGCCCCGCCACGGGGAAGGGAGCCAGGAGCCGCGCGATCTGGCTCGGCAGCAGCAGCGCCTGGCCGAACAGCTCGAAGATGTCGGAGGTGGACCGGGGACCGGGGGCCTCGGCGTACATCCAGTAGCCGGGCAGGGGTGCGAGGAGGAACTCGTCATCCGGCTCCGGGGGCAGGCTGCCGTCGTTGAGCACGCCCATCTCGAAGGCGGTGGGGACGCCCAGGGATGGCGTCCCGTCCTTCCCTGCCGCCATCGCCTCCACGAGCGGCTGGCGCACGGGGGCGCGCGGCTCCACCGCCGTCGGGGCGCTGGCCCCCTCACCCGGCGAGGACGCCTTCGCTGTCGAGCCGTCACCCGTTCCGGTCGATGTGTCCGTGTCGGTGCTCTCCGGCGTCGTCGGGCGCTCGGGGGCACGCTGGGATCCATCGTCCGTCGGCTCGTCAGCGGTGTCGGGTTCCGATCCGGCCGGCTCCGCCGTGGGCTCGGGCTCGGGGTCGGGGTCGTCCAGGAGGCTCTCGGGGTCCTCGACGACGTCCTCGACCGTCCCGACGGGGTCCTCGACCACGTCCTCGAGTTCGGGGGGGGGCAGGGCATCGGTCCCGCTGGTGAGGTCGCTCGTCGCTCCGGCTGCCACCGGCCACAGCACGGCCGACGCGGCCACGAGCGCCAGGACGACCAGGAGTACCGAGACGACCGCAAGGTGCTGCCGTACCACGCTGTCTCTCATCCGCCGGTACCTCCCTTCACCTACTAGTACGGATGAGGACCCTCCTCGGTTACGGCGGATCTTCGCCCCGAGCACCTCGCGGTGCCGGCGGGGGGCGGGGCTCGGGGCGTACCGGTCGCACGAGCCACTCACGCGCGCCGCGACCGAGCCGGCCGGGGCGTCGGTCGTCGGAAGGGCAGGACGTTGGACGGGGCGTGGCCGGCCACGACGGGGCCGGCCACGCCCGGTGGCTGGTGGCGGGGCGTGGCCGGCAGCTCCAGGCCCACCTCCGCGAGCGATCCCGCCAGGGCCTGCAGGCCCGCCTGCCAGCGCCGCTCGGCGGTGCAGGCCAGCTCGGAGGCGACCACCGCGCCGAACCAGGCCTTCCGACCGTCGAGGCCCGTGGCCCGGCCGAGTTCGGTGGCGGCCTCGACGGCGCGCCGTAGGGCCTCTCCGAGCAGGTCGTGGGCGTGGCGCTGGCGCGGCGGGGCGGTCGTCGCGGTCCACGCGCTCGCCGCCAGCCGCGCGCCATCCACGAGGGCGGCCACCGGCTCGCGGTCCACCGGCGTCGCAGCGGGCGGTTGACGCTCAAGTTGACGGCAGGCAGCGGCGAGCCCCGCGATCAGGCGCGGAGCGGCGGCCCGGGCCCGAGCGGTATCCGCGAGGTACGCCACGGCGCGGCGCCGGTCGACCGCGACCTGGACCCGCGACGACACCGCCGCGAGGAGCGGCGGCATCAGCTCCGTGCCGGACATCGAACGGGGGCGCCGCACCATCGACCTCCTCGGCGGGCGCCTCGCGGGGAGCGACGTGCCCTCACCTACTGGTACGGATGAGAGGGGCCCGGAGTAACGGCGGATCGCGGATCCAGCACCGCATCCGGGTGACAACTCACCCGGCGAGCGGGCTACCTCCCCCCGAGAGCGGGCTACGAGGCGGGCGCTCACGAGGCGGGGCGCTGGCCCAGGCGGCGACCATGATCGGGCCGAGCGCGATGGACGTCCGTCCCCCCGCCAGCCGACCTCTTGGAGCCTGGACCTGCCACCGTCCCGTTCCGGATATCCGGAACGAGGCGGTGGTAAGTCGGCGGCGCCCGCGCCGTCCACAGGCTGAGGCTGCTCCGATGCCCCGTGGACTGGCGACCGCGCGAAGCCTCGCGCATGAGCGACGACCAGGACATCACCCAGGTGGAGGTTGGTCCGTAGCTCCCAAGCCGACCCCCGGGGCTCGAGTTCCTCATTTCGTCTCAGCTCGGCGCCCAACTCCGGAGGATGCGCGACGCGATCTGCATCGAGCCGACGCCGACCACCGCCGCGGTCGGGCCCCCCTCCGCCAGCCCGAGCAGGCCGAAAGCGAGCACCAGCACGCACACACCGACCACGCGCCACGGAGGCGGCGTCCGATCGCGACCGGAGCCGTAGCCGTGGCCATCCGCGATCAGACTCAGATGACCACTCGTGGGGGTCGCCGCCTCGTGCCGCTCGCCGCTACCTCGCATGGCCTTCCCCTCCCGGACGGGTGATGACAGGACCGTAACAACACGCTCGTACCTCGTCAGCCCGCATGCCCACGAAGCTGTGGATAACTCGTTCGAGGGCGGCGGCGCGCGGTCTTCGTTGGGACTGCGGTCCGGCTGACATGCGGCTGGGTGCCGGCGCTCCGGCGCCTCGGTGGTCGCGCCTCGTCACCTGGACGAGCGTCACCAGCCCGACGCCCCGCGACCGCGCGTCACACTCACGCGAACAGCTCGCTCGCGACGAGCTGCGCGGCGATCGCGGTGACGGTGCCGGACGCGACGGCCACGACGCGCGCCGGCCACGGATCCAGCCAGCGGTAGTGGCGCCGCACCTCCGGGGGCGCGCGCCGCACCCGCCGACGCCCCGCGAGGGTCCACAGCCACGAGATCAGCAGGCAAGCCACCGCGCCCACCGTGTGGTGACCGCGGTCGAGGCTCCGCTGCGACACGATCACGCTCGCCACGGCCAGGAGCACGCCGACGGTGCCGGATGCCGCCAAGAAGGCGCCCACGATCGTTGCCTCCAGCGCCACGACCCGGGCCGACGCCGTCGCTCGCTCGATGGCTCGCCCCTCCGAGTCCCGCAGCCGCGCCGCCAGCTCTCGCTCCCGAGCACGGGCGCGCTCGGCCTCGGCGACCGCCCGAGCCAGCGACGCGGCGTCAGACACCGCCGCCTCGCGGAGCCGATCCGTCTCCTCCGCCGCATCCGAGCGGACCCGTGAGACCTCGTCCTCGCGCTCGGCGATGCGCTCCCGGTCCCGACGGTGCATCGCGATGAGTTCGTCGCGGACCAGCTCCCGCTCGTGGTCGCGGTCGTCGGTCAGTGCGAGCCTGCGCCGCAGCTCGCCGTTGACGAGCATGCGTGCGACCGTGGCCTCGCTGAGGTGCTCGGCGCCCTCGAAGCGCGACAGCGCGCGCAGGACCTGGATCACCGCCCCCTCAGCGTCCTGTGCAGCTCGACTCCACGGTTCCGGCACAGCGCGAGGAGGTTGTCGATGATCTCGTCGAAGTAGCGTTGCGGGTCGCGCACACCGCCGGCCCGCGCCTGCTCGATGAACCCGGCGACGAGCCCGTTGAACCGCACGCTGGCCGCTGCCCTGGCGAGGTTGGGGCGGAGCACGATCCCCCGGCACGTCTGCTGGGCCCTGATAAGCGCGGCCTTGGCCTCCTCGAGGGTGATGGGGAGCACGCGGAGCTGGATGGCGACCCGGTCGTGGTGACGGTCGGAGCACCTCCAGCAGGTGGCGGACCGCGGAGTTGGCGGGGTGGACGTGCAGACCGAGCACCGAGAACAGCACGTTGGTGTCGAGGAAGCACACGAACTCCGCCGGCTCCTCCACGGTCGCTCGCAGCTCCTTCAGCACGACCTCGTCGAGTCCGGCAGCGCGCAGCACGAACGACGTCGTCATGTGGCGCAGCAGGTAGTCACGGACGGCCCGGCTCGTGGGATCGAGGAACTCGGCGATGGCGGCCAGCAGCTCCACCCGGTCCACCTCGCCGTAGCGCTCGACGAACGGATCGACGTACGTCGCCGGGTCGAACCGGAGCACGTCGCCGCGCAGCATCTCGTACGTGCGGGCGCCGAGCCGGCCGACCAGGGGCAGCAGCAGGGGTCTCGTTGAACGCCGACCAGGCGCCCGCGAGGTCGATGCCCCTCGAGCAGTGCCGGCGGAGGCTCTGCTCGAACCGTCCCTGTGCCCTGGCATCGATGAGCCTGCTGCTGTCAACCTGCTCCTCGACGTGGATCCGGCCGGTTTCGGTCAGGGCGTAACTGCCACCCGACACGGCGACCTGCTCGGGCGCCAGGTCGCGCAGGATCGCCTCGCACCGCAGCGCGTCGAGGTCGACGCCGAGGTCCCCGAGCGGTGTCGCTGACCTCGACCGGTGTCAGTGGCGACCCCGCCAGCCACAGCGCGCCCAGGGCGAGGTGCCGGCACGCCCGCCCCCACCAGTCGGTGTCGTTGAGCTCCACGAGGTGGATGAGGTCGACCACGCCCCTCGAGAGGATCATCGCGAGCGGTGCTCCTGTGCTCGGCAGCGTGCGCGGCAGCGTCGGGGCGGGGGTCCCCACCCGCTCGTGACAGGCGCGGCGCGCGACCCACCCTGTCTGTAGGTACGGCTGAGCGACCCGGCCGGTTACGTCCGAGTTGGAACTTTCCCCCGGCAGACGGGTGAACGCTCACCCGGTGAGCAGGTGAACGCCCACCTCCTCGACGTTGAAGCAGTCCCCTACTCGCCTCGGTTCGTCGCCCGACCCGAGGCCTGGAGGGTGCGGCTGGTCGGGTTGTCGACGGCGCCCGGATCCGATCAGGATCAGCCCGGCGCCGCCACTGCCGCGTGGTCGGCGCGAGGTCGCCTCGTCCGCCGACGTCGAGGCGACCTCGCGGCCTGAACTCCGCATCGACACCCTCGCGGCCCCATCGGGTACGGCGAATGGCACATCGACGTGTCCGCGGGCGGAGGCGCGCACGCATGCGTCGAAGTCGCACCGTGGTGTCGTACGGCGTTCGTACGGGAAGAGGTCCGAGATGGGGACAGCCGAGACCGAACGAGTCGAGGCTCGCCTGTCGCCGGGACAACGACAGCGGATCGACCAGGCCACGGCCCTCGAGGGCCAGGCCCGCTCGTCCTCCATCGTCGCAGCGGCGACCGAGAGAGCCGAGCACGTGATCAGGGCGCGAATGACGACGGTCATCGCGTCAGCAGCAGCGCATCGTGTGATGGACCAGGTCGAGGCGCTCCACGACGAGCATGAACTCGATTCCTTCGAGTGCGGGAACACCACGCTCAGCGGATGGCTCGAGTGTCACGCCCTCCAAGCGCGGGGTCGGGGCACGGGGATGTTCGTCCTCGTCGACGAGGGAGCTGGTTCCGTCGTCGGGTACTTCGCGATCGCGCCGCACCTGGTTGCGCGGGAGGAGGTACCTGCCCGGATCGCACGGGGCGCGCCGAACCAGATCCCTGCCATCCTTCGCGCCAAGCTCGGTGTGGGTCGCGCCGTCGACGTCGACCAGCGTGTAGCCGAGCGTGTCGGTGACGACCAGTCAGCTGCAGGAAGACCGCAACCGCACTGGCGCTCGTGACCGCGATGGGCCAGATGCTCCTCGCCGGCCCGGCCTACGCCGGCGCCGCGCAGTCCGGCGAGGAGCTCGAGCTCAGGTCGAGCCAGACGGTCAGCTTCTCGGGGACCACGACGGCCACGTTCGGGTTCGTGTCCACGCTCGGGACGGTGTCCGCCGCCGGTCACTCGCTGACGGGGATGGTCACCATCGGGTGCACGATCCAGTCCGGCGGTGCGGCGACCGTCGCCGGCCACCACGTGGCCTTCTACATCAACCATGCCGGAAGCACCCTGGAGTTCACCGGCAGGGGGTTCGCGGGTCGACCGGGGGCTCGGCGACGGTCGCCCTAACGGACGTCCGCACCCGGGCAGTCCTGCGCTACCGGCGTGTCGAGGTTCATCGCCATCGGGGCGGTCAACCTCAGGTGACGGGAGGGCATGTCAGGATCGAGACGCCCCCGGTGAAGATGTCGCGTCATGGACGGCGTGTCGCCGCCCTCGTCATCCAGGCGCATGGTCAACCGAGTAATCGCCCGCCGCCAGCTCGACCAATTGCCGGAAGCATTCGCGGAGCTGCTCGGGTACCTCATCGGGATCAGTGAGTCGCGTTGCGAGTTCTACGAGGCACTCGGTCTTGGTCGACGGTCCTTGTTCCGACTGCTCACGTGCTAGGGCGAGCAACTTGTTGCTGAACTTCCCCTCCCCTCTCAGCTCGCCGATGTCCGTCGGTTTCCAGTCTTCGCCGTCGCGTCGTGGCCAGGCCTCGTTGGCCGTGCGGGCCCATAGGTCGTCGGTGAACAGGTCCTCGATCTCGCCGGGATCCCCGAGCAGGTGCATCTGGTCGGGCCTGATGCCGACGGCGCGGAGCTTCTCGGGAGTGAACAGGCTCCTGGTAGAACGGTCCTGCGTCGAGTCGCGGTCGATGATGAACTGCACCTCGCGGTTGTGGCTGGCCAGCCACCGGGCAACGTCCAACGCCCCGCGGTTGTTGTTTCCGGCTATGAGAGCGATGCCGCTCGACTGAAGGCTCATGCCGACGACCAAGCGGAAGAGGATCGGGAGGGCCTGTGCCTCGGTTGACCCTTCCACGGCCACGAAGACGCGCTCGTGCAGTAGCACGCTGTTGCGGAGCCCCATGGCCGCTGAGATGGCGGCGAGATGGCGGTTGACCTCCTGATGTTCGTCGCTGAGTAGGCGGCTCACACGGGTGTGGCCATCGACGAGCTGCAGGTGCACAACGTCAGCGATGTCGACCTTGTCGATGAGGTTCAGTGAGTGGGTCGCCACGAGAACACGGACGCTGTCGCGGGTCGACTGGTCACGGATGAGCTCTACGAGGTCGCGCTGGTTGGCGTAATCCAGGTGGGTGTCAGGTTCGTCGTACGCGATAACCACGGCTCTCTCGCCCGGGTCGGCCAATAGGTCTCTGGTCCATTCCCACACAGCCAGGGTCATGCGACGACGACGCCCCGCGCCTGAGTACTCGAGCGGCACGTCGATCCCAGCTTGCGTTCCCACGTGCACCGCAACCTGCTGGAAGCCTTCACGGAACGATACGGACGGCGACACATGGATGTCGACGAGCTCAGGGCAGCGACGGAGGACGTGAGCGCAGAGGTCATCGGCGGCGTCCTGAAGGCGTTGCTGGAGTTGCCGCTCAGCCTCCCTCACCTGACCCACGATGGAGTCCTCGTCCAGAAGTTGTTCGAACGCTCCACGGAGTGCCTGGTGGATTTCACTCCGTAGTTCCGGCTCACGTGTCGACGAGAACCTCAGGAGTCGGGGCAGCCTCGATGTCAGCGCTGCTGGGGCCGGTACCCACGCCTGAGTGGTCCCACCCGCGGCGGCGAGCGTGCGGAGAGGTTCACGCCACGCCTCCGGCCTACGTGCGTCGCCCGATGGTTCGACACCGAGTTCCTGGGCCCGCTGGCGCAGCTCGGTCCTGTTCAAGGATCCCAGGCCCCGAAGCAGTGGCTCCTGCGGAACGGTCGCGAACATCTCGTAGGTGTCGTGCTCCCCGTCTCGCCGCACCCTGCGTACGTCAATGCGTCCATCGTCCACAGCGAGCAGCTCCCGGTCCTCCTCCGTGAGGTCGAACGTGCCGATTACGGCAGTCTGGGTTGCGACCTCCAGGGTGATCGCCCCTTCGGCGCTCGTGGACGGAGTCCTCGTCAGGTCGTCGTCGCTCAATCGGTGATCACCTAACAGGTACCCCAGGGCATCAAGGCACGCCGTCTTCCCTCCGGCGTTCGCGCCCGTGAGCACGGTCGGCCGTCCGAGGGGTATGACGCCCGTCGCCGCGAGGCAGCGGAAGCCTGTCACCTCGAACGAGACGAGATTCATCCGTGGGTCGTCACGTCAGACGCGGCGGATCGTGTGGTGACAGTTCGGGACGTTCGGCAGCGAGAACGCTGTCGGGTCGCCAGGCGCTGGCCAGTACTTGGCCCGATGCCCGTCGTAGACGCTACGCACCGAGACCACCTTGCCCTCCAACGCCACGCATTCGCGTGCCGGCTCCCAGAGTGGTTCCGCAGCGCGGTAGATCTGGCAGCGTTCGCTGCCCTCATCGAGCAGTCGAGCCGACAATCCCCGGACGTACCAGGTGTTGAACTCGTTCAGCCCGAGAAGACGAGCACGCTGGCTGACGTTGACTGCCCGCTCGCCCATGGAGCCACTCTTGCGACGGAACGCTTGGTGGGTCTGCCACAGTTCGGCGTGATCGAACGCGGCTGTGAGCGTGTCATCATCTTCGGATTCCAGCGCCACGCGAACGAGCTCGGCGAAGGAAGCTCGACCCGTCGGTGACAGGTCGGCCCCGACGAACGGTAGGGCGGTCGCCTGCTCAGTATCGA
This sequence comes from Actinomycetota bacterium, assembly GCA_019347575.1. Lineage (NCBI taxonomy): Bacteria > Bacillati > Actinomycetota > Actinomycetota bacterium. The sequence goes on from JAHWKY010000025.1 coordinate 34,336, forward strand.
ACTCCGCGATCATGCACTCACGGGTTCTGTCATCGAGTTCCTCGAAGCGCATCCCCATCGGCCTCTCCTCCTCACCTATTAGTACGGATGGCCGAGGTCTGCGGTTACGGTGGGTTCTTTCCGTCGCGGAACTCCGCGTGAGGAGGCAGACGAGGGTCGCGCCGCTTTTCCGGCCAACGAGACCCTGGGACCGTTGCGGAGTCCCGTTCAGTCGTAACACCGTTCACGGCGATGGCTACGGGCGCGTCTCGACGATGGCATGCACGAACCGGTGCTGTTGGACAACTACAGCACCCACCGCGACACCGACTCGCCCGGCCAAAGTGCTCCGCGATCCCTCAGCGCCTACCGCGGCCGCTGAAGTGGGGACTCCGTGACGCCAGGATCTCTCGGTCCCTCGATACGACGACGGCGTCATCGTGCTCCAAGAGGTGGCATACACGTTCCGGATTCGATTCATCCTGGCGATGGTCGAAATCGAGGTGATCCTCCTCAGACCTCCCATTCCCAGGTCACCGATACGACCGAGTTGTCCTCACCTTCGAGCGCGGGGCACCGAACCGTGCCCGTGGACTCGTCGGCGCCGAGCGTGATCTGGCACGGCTCGAGTGTTCTGGAGTAGGTCCGGGTCTGGCGGAAGTTCCCGGGGGTCAAGTCGGCGTCCGGGTCCTCAACCTCGGCCGTGATCAGGAACGCGTTGCTCAACTCGCCGGGCCCGGCGATCTCGTCCTCGTCCGCAGCCATCCCCTGGCCTGCGGGGATCTCGTAAGTCCCCTCCTCGCTGCGGGGACCGACGAGGTCGAACGCCAGGCGGAAGTGGCGGCTGTCGTCGATCGCCTCGAGGTTCTCCAGGCCGATGGACAGGAAGTGGAGGTCCGTTGAGAGCTCACCACCCGTGATGAGCAGTTCGACGTCGCTCTCCCATTCGAACTCCTCGTCCCCGGACACGGTGACCTGGAGGTGCACCGGCTCCATTCGAGACGTGATCGGCCCCTCGGGCTGTGCCTCGCCCGTGGGCGTGGTGGCATCGGGTGTCGGGTCGTCCGTCGCCGTCGGCGACGGTGCGGGGCTAGCGGCTTCCTCGGACGCGGTACAGGCTGCGAGCGAAGCCAGTCCCGCGACCAGACAGAACGTCAGGGCCCGCCTCATCGGTGATCCCTCACGAGCCATCTGCACACCCTTCGGCTGTCGCGACCTCGAACCGACCGTGTCCGAAGCCGGTCCGCTTGCCGTCGTTCGAGGAAGCCATCACCCCGAGGTTCGCCTCACCCGGCGGAGCTGTGGGCGGTACCACGATGAGCCACACGTACCGGCCGGCGCTGTCGGTCTGCGCGAAGTGCAGCGCACCGTGTGGGTCATTGTCCGAGTAGGCACCCACCATGACAAGGCCAACCTCCGGTGCGGTCGTGATGGTCGCGGCAACGGTCTCGCCGTTGCGAACGCAGCCCGGTTCGGTGACGACCTCGACGGGCAGTTCGTTGGGGTCCTGCGTCGGCTGCTCCGCGCCAGGCTCCGATCGGTCGGTTTCCGGTTTGCTCGGGACGACAGGCATTTCTGGTGGTGCGTCCGGAGCGACGGGCGGAGCCGAGTTAGCCATCACATCAGGCGGCTCGGTGACGTCGATGCTGGCATCGGGCGTTGGGAGATCCGAGAGCGTCGGGCTCTCCAGCGCGATCAAGTCGGGTCCGTCAGCGCCTGCGTCGAGGCCGTCAGCAGAGGAGCAACCAGCGAGAACGACCGTGAGTCCAACGAACGTGGCGACGACTCGGTGCCCGATCCTCACGCTTCCACCGCCCCGTTCTGGGGCCCTCCGGAGGCCACATCGTGTAAATCAGGTGACTCGTGGCCACTCCCCCCCAGGTACGACTCGAGCAGCTCGGGGCTCTCCCTCAACTCGCTCGAGGGACCTTCCATGACGACCTTCCCCTTCGCCAGCACGTAGGCCCGGTCCGTGTGGCGGAGTGCCATGTCGACGAACTGCTCGACGATGATCACGGCGGTGCCCTCACTGTTCACCTGCTCGATGATCTCGAACAGCAGCGCCACGATCTTCGGCGCGAGACCAAGGGACAGCTCGTCGACCATGAGCACCCGGGGCTTGGACATCAGCGCACGGGCGACGACCAGCATCTGCTGCTCGCCACCCGACATCGTCGCCGCAGCCTGCTTGCGACGCTCCTCAAGGCGGGGGAACAGCTCGAAGACGTGCTCGAGCTGGGGGCCGTAGAGTTCGGGCTCCTTGTGTCTTGGCCAGAAGCCGAAGCGCAGGTTCTCCTCGACCGTCAAGCCCGGGAACAGCTCGCGACCCTCAGGACCATGGGCCACACCGTGTTGAACGACGTCGTAGGCCGGCAGGCCCTGGATGTCGTCGCCGTCCAGGACGATCGTGCCCTGGCTCGGCGCCATCATCCCCGAGATGGCGCGGAGCGTGGTCGTCTTGCCCGCTCCGTTCGTCCCAAGCAAAGCGATGCGCTCGCCCGAATCGACGTGAAGCGAGACGCCCCGCAGGGCCACGATGGGTCCGTAGGAGACGTGGATGTCGGCGACTTCGAGCAGTGCCATCAGGATCCCACCGTCTCTGGCTCGCTCACGCCGAGGTAGGCGGCGATCACATCGGGGTTGCGCTGGATCTCCCCCGGGGTGCCCTCCGCGATGATCGCCCCCTGGTTCAGTACGTAGAGGTAGTCCGTGACAGATGTGACCATGCGGATGTCGTGCTCGATCAGCAGCAGCGTCGCGCCCAGGCCACGAACGAAGCGGAGCACGTCCATCAGCTGGTCGGTCTCTCGCTCGTCGAGGCCCGACGCGGGCTCATCGAGCATGACGACACGGGCGCCGCTGACGAGGGCTCTGGCCACCTCGACCATCCGCAGCACGCCGAAGGGCAGGCCGGCTACGAGACGCTGCGCGACATCGCCAAGGTCGAGTAGCTCGATGACCCTGCGGACTCGGGCTCGGGCTCGGGCTTCCGCCTCAAGGGCCTGTGGGGTCACGGCCATGTGCTGGATGAAGCCGGTGGCGTTCTGCAAGTGCGTCGCCGCAAGGAGGTTCTCGAACACGGTCAGCTGTCCGAACAGCTGGATGAGCTGGAACGTCCGGGCCACGCCGAGCTCGGCGCGCTGGTGCACCGGCAGCCCGGTCACGTCGACGCCGTAGAGCCGCACGGTCCCCTCGGTGGGCTGGTTGTACCCGGCAATCGCGTTGAACAGCGTCGTCTTGCCTGCGCCGTTGGGGCCGATGAGGCCCGTGATCTCCCCTTCGCGGACCGTCAGCGACGCGTTGTCAACGGCCGTCAGTCCACCGAACCGGACGGTGATCTGGTCGGCCTCGATCAGTGCCGCGCGCTGATCGCGGGGCACCGTGCCGACGCTGCTGGTCGTCTCCCCATCGTGGGTTCGCTCGATCTGGGCGAGGGAGGAAGCGGGGCGGTGGCCGTTCCCGCTCGGTTCGCTCACTGCCGACGCGAGCCCTCCACCTCCGGACGCAACATCAGCGGTCGGATGGTCTGCTGGCTGATGATCAGCCGTGACGAGGCGGTCGAGTTCGAGCACGGGAGGTACCCGTTCGTCGCGGCTCCGGCGAGCCAGGCGCCGGTGCAGGACGGCGACGGTCAGCGCCAGTCCGCGGAGGAGCCGGTGCCGCGCTCGAGGGACCGCGGCGGCGAGCCGACCGGCGGGCACGGCCTCGATCTCCACCGTGTCCGTGGAGGCTTCGTCCACCGTGTCCCCGGAGGCTTCCTCAGCCGACGACGGGGCTGGTTCCTCGGTTGGGGGGTCCTTCGCACCCGTCTCAGCGATGACGATGAGCTTCTCCACCGCCTGTCCGCCCCGGCGCCGCAGGTCACGCCAACGCTCGCCCATCGACGCCGCGAGCGCGGCGAGACCTCCCGGGTAGGCGAGGAAGACCGCCGCGAGCAGTCCCGCCGAGACGAGCTGGAGGAACTCGTTCAGGAAGGTGACCCGGAAGAAGACCTCCTCGAGCGCCGCGAAGACGAAGGCCGCCGCGACCGCGCCTCCGAGGCTCAGAAGGCCGCCGACGACCGCGATGGCCAGGAAGAACAGCGACCCGGTGAAGTCGAACGCATCCGGGCTGACCACGCGGCTGTGCGTGATCATGAGGTTCCCGGCGATCCCGGCCATGGCACCCGACAGCGCGAAGGCGAGCGACTTGTAGCGCAGGACGTTGACGCCGAGCGACGCGGCGGCCATCTCGGAGCCGCGTATCGCGTAGAACGCACGGCCGGTCTTGGAGTCGCGCAGGTTCATGAGGGCGTACAGGAGCGCGATGGCGACAGCCCACGCCACGAAGTAGTAGACGCGTCGCGAGCTGAAGTCGAGCGACAGCAGCGTGCCCGGGGTCCCGATGGCTTGAGGTGGCACGCTGGAGTTCGCCAGCAGCCATTCCTGCCTGAACAGGAACTCGCTCGCGGCCCAGGAGAAGATCAACGTCGCCACCGCGAGGTACAGGCCGCGAACGCGGAGTGCAACCACACCCAGCACGCCTGCCACCAGTCCGGCCACGACCACGGCGACCGGCATGCTGAGGGGGAACGTCAGCCCCAGTCGCCCCGCGGCCCACCCGGTCGCGTACGCCCCGACCCCCACGAAGGCGGCGTGCGCGAGCGAGATCTGCCCGACCCACCCGGTGAGCAGGACCAGGGACGACGCGACGATCGTGAATGTGGCCGCCTGGGCCGCGCTGCCGAGGAGGTCGCTGGTACCTGGGAGGAACGGCAGGATCACCAGGCCGGCGAGCAGCACCCCTTGCAGTTGCCTCTGCCTACCCATCAGCCCAACCCGCTGCTCTGCTCGGCGCCCGCGAGCTGCTGGCCCCGCAGCGCCATGACTATGAGACCGACGACGGCGAGGAACAGCTGGGCCGAGCCCTGGACCGTCCCGAACACCGGGAGGAAGGGCACGAGCCCGACGACGACCCCGACGACCGCCCCTCCCACGAGCGCACCGGTCACGCTCTCGAGTCCGCCGATCAGCGCAGCGAGGAACCCCGGCAGTGCCGACAACGGGAGCGAGTACGGCTGAAGCACAGTGATCGCGGCGAGCAGGATGCCGGCGATGCCGGCGAGCGCCCCACCGATGACCCACGTCAGGGCGGTCATGCGTTGCGGGTTGACCCCCATGAGCGCAGCGGCGGTGGGGTTCTCGGCGGCGCCGCGCATAAGCAGGCCGAGGTCGGTGTACTTGAACAGAGCCGTCAGGAGCCCGAAGATGACCAGCATGCTGAAGAACAGGCCGAGCTCACCCACGCGGATGCCCGAGAGCCCGACAGGGATGAACACGTCGGGGAAGACACCGACGGCGGTCAGTGCGGAGGTGCCCCAGACCTGGGCCATGATGGCGATCGCGAGTCCGAGGACGACCACGGTTCCGACCGTCTGCGCCGTCGCCCCCTGCTTGCGGAAGGGCCGGACGAAAATTCGCTCGACGAGCCAACCCAGCGCACCCCCGGATGCGATGGCCAATGGAAGCGCGACGAGCGCCGGCAGCCCCAAGGCGACCAGCGTGTACAGCACGTAGGCAGGCAGCGTCGCCATGACGCCGTGAGCGAGGTTGAGCACCTTGGAGGCGCGGTAGATCAGCACGATGCCGATGGCGAAGATGGCGTACACGCCGATCAGCGGCAACGACAGCACGATGGCTGTGAGGTACGTGATCACGAGGGGTCCTGGGCGTTCATCGTCAGCGTCGCTCCTGGCGGTCTAGAGGCTGGGGTCGCGGATCCAGCCCGTGTCGAGGTACCTCCACCCGTTGAAGCTCCCGCCCGTGGCCTCGACCTGGAAGGCCTGTGCGAACTTGTTGGCGTGGTGCTGGTTGGGCCGCCAGACGAGCGTGTTGGCGAGATCGGTCTGGAAGTCCATCGCATCGAGCTTCTGACGCAGGCACGCGCGTGTGAGGTTGGGCGAGCACTTTTTGACGGCGTCCACGAAGACCTGCGTGCCCAGGTAGGCGCCCTCGACGAACTGGTTGTTGAAGTCGACGCTGGGCTGCACCCGACGCACGTCCTCGACGTACTTCTTGACGCCCGCCTTGTTGCTAACCGGGGGGATTGAGGGGTTGTAGCCGGTCCAGACCCGCATCTTGTCGCACCAGCTCTGGCACTGGCTGGCGAAGGCGTCCGTGAACAGGGTCTGTGCGCCGTAGGTCGTCTTGCCGCGGCCGGAGAACGTCCCGGAGTTGGCGTTGCGCCACTTGATCGCGGTCTCGGGGACGAGGAGCAGCGCGACCATGTCGCAGTCCGAGCTGCTGGAGGTGTTGTTGCAGTCGCCGTTGAACTTGGCCGCCTCCGAGTTGTACGTGTCCTGGTCGGGGTTGATCGGCATGTCCGCCTTGACGGACGCGCCGGGGAGCGTCTTGACGTAGTCCTTGAACGCGGTCGCCCCCTCGATCCCGAACTTGAACTTGCTGTCCCAGACGATGCCGAGCGAGCGTGCGCCGTCCTTGTCGTAGGCGTACTTCGCCATCGACCGCATCACCGACAGCGTGGCGGAGGCGACCGGGAACACCCAGGGTTCGCGGTACTCATCGATGCGCAGTCCGGTGGTGCCGACGACCGGGATGCCCTCCTTGGAGATCAGGCCGGCCTGGATCGCGGCTGCCAGTCCCTCCGACGACGGCACGACCAGGAGCGCGAACTTCCCCTCCTCGATGAACCTTCGGATCGCGTTCTGTCCGCGCGCCGCGTCCCAACTGTCGTTGAACGGCTCGAACTTGATCTGGCGACCACAGATCCCACCGGCTGCGTTGACCTGGTTGAGCACCGCCTGGATTCCAACCGTCGCCGGCTTGAGCAGACTGGCACCCGGGCCGTCGTTGACGACGGTCGCGGCGACCTTGATCTCGGTGGCGGTGACGCCCTTGTCCGTCGCGCCGCCGTTGTTGGCCCCGCACGACGCATCCCCTGTTCCTGACGAGCCGGTCGTGCTGCCGCTTCCCGTCGTCGAGGATCCGGAGGAGACATCCAGGCCGGTCGATCCGCTGCTTGACGAACCGGTCGACGTACCCGTGGACGAGCCTCCGCTCGTGCCGCCGGTGGTGGTGCCCCCTGTTTCTCCGTCGCCGCCACTCGTGGCCGAGGGGCCGCCACCCGTCCCCGACGTGCCGCCCGTGCTGGAGGACCCCGCCGAGCCGCCCGTGCCTGCTGTGCCTGTGCTCGTCCCGCCCGTGGAACTCCCACCCACGAGCGCCTCGATGTCGAGCGGCCCGCCTTCGGTGCCGGGCCCGATGGCGCCCTCGACGACGTCGGAGGGCAGCTCGAACGTCTCTCCGTCGCCGGGGAGCTCGCCGGTGACGGTCGCGCCGGGACCGCTACCGGCCGCGCTCGCGACGCCACGCGGTGCGAACTCGACCATGGAGAACGCGCCGAGCATGGCACCGGCGACGAAGGCCGTGAGGACCTTGCCGGCGGAGGACGCTGGCGGGGGTGGGATCATCGTCATGGGACCGGATCTCCTGAGGTACGGGGCGTGGACTATGCGGCGAGGAGCCAGAGGACCAGCCTGCGGCGCCAGGCTCCTGCAACGGCGGCGCCGAACACCAGCGTCAGACCGCCGAAGGCCGCAGCCTCCTTCGGTTGACGCAGCAGGAGTCGGGCCGCGTCACCCGGCGACTGGATGATCTGCACGAGCGTCGTCGGCCCCTGGCTGCTCGGTGCGACGACCGGTGCGGCTGGTCCAGGTGCCTGCTGCACGGTCACGACCGGTTGCGTCGGCGGGAGTGCCTCCTCGAACACAACCGGCGGAGCCTGCTCCGAAGGAGCCTCCGGTTCCACCCCGGCCGCTGGCGGAGGCTGAGTCGGCGTTTCCGACGGCGCAGCCGCGCCCTCGTCGCCAGCCTCACCCATCGGACCGTTCACGAGGTTGGCCCGGGCGATCTGACCTTCTCCCAGGTCGAAGCCGACGTCGTCCGTGGGCTGGTACCCGGTCGGTGCGGAGGCCTGATGGATCACGTAGGCGCCGGGCGGCACGGTCAAGAGGGTGGTGGAGCCATGGCCAAGTTCGTCGGGCGGGACGATCGCGTCGACGACCTCCGGCGCCGAGGCCTCCGGCACGAACACGCATCGTCCCTGCGCATCGGTCGTGCACGTGGCCACGCGCACATCGCCTGCGCTCCTGGCGTGGTCACCGTCGTCGGCGTGGATCTCGAGGACACCGCCGGGGAGTGGGTCACCATCGGTGTCACTGAGGTTGACGGCGATGCCGGTCAGCGCGAGCTTCCCGTTCACGACGTCGACGCGACCAACACCTCCCGAGGGAACCGTCACCGGGACGGGATCCTCGGTAGGCACGTACCCAGCGGGAGCCGCGACCTGCGTGACCACGTAGCTCCCTGCTGGTATCGAGCTGAACTCGCAGGCCCCCGCCGTCGTGGTGCAGGTCCGCGGCGGGAGGAGCGACTCCTCGATCCCGATGGCGCCATCGCCCTCGAGGTCGGTGTTTACGTTGAAGACGCCGCCGTCCAGCGGAAGCCCCTCAGGGTCGGAGAGGTGGATGGATAGCGAGGCGGACTCCTGCGCGCACTCACCGTCGATGATCTCCAGCAGGCAGATGATCCCGTACGTGACAGACGTCTCGACGCCTGCGAACTGGTAGATCTGCCGCTGACGACCACGACGGCCGTCCCCGACACGCACCACCTCCAGGGCGGGAACGGTGGGGAGGTCGTCGTTCTTGAGCGTTTGGTCGGCGAACTTCTCAGTGTCCGGCTTCTGGATGGCAGCCTCGAATCCATCGTCGGCTCCGGCCGCCTGTTCGGCACTGGGGCGTCGGACAGTCACGGTGAAGCCACGTCCGAGAGCGGCCTGCATGGCCGCCACCATGCGCTCCTGGTTCTCTTCGGTTTCGCACTGCTCGCACGTGAACGTCTCCCCAGTTGGTCCTGTCACTGTGACCCCGCTGAACGTGACCTCGAAGCACGAACCAGCTGATCGCCTTCTGTCGCAGTTCGGATCGTCAAGAAGACCCACGGGTTGGCTACGGCCAGTCGCCCACGATTCGGCCTGGGCCTTCACCGCGTCGATCCGTGCAACGCCCTGGTCGCCGATGAGTTCGACGCCTCTCGCGACCGATGTGATGCGGGCGACGACCCCACCGTCTGGCAAACGCTCCACTCGGAATACCGATGACGCCTCGGCAACACTGGCGGCATCGGCTTCCTCGGGGCCGCGCAGGGCGGCTTGACTCCACCCGTTCACCGAGGCGGCACCACACGAGACCTCCGCCGCGAAGCCTCGCAGGATCTCATCCCCCTGCTTGTCGGTAGTGCGATCTGGTGCCGAGCACGTAGCGGTCGCGAACTGTTGGTCCCATTGGACCGTGGGGGCCAGTTCGTCCGGTCGGTCCCGCACCCCGAGCTTGCTCAATTCCGCGCCGACATCGACTGCGCGCTGGCACTGCATGCCCGGCCGCGCGAGGAGGTCCTTCGTCGCGTCGTCGGCCCAAGCACTGGTTGCATCGGCTGTGGCCGTACCCAGGTCATCCAGTACCGGCGGGTTACTGGGCACGAGGGAACCGCTGAGACCGAGTACGAGCTCCCGATCGAACGCCGTGCACGGCGTTGTGGCGTCAACTCCAGCATTGCGGAGACTTTCTTGAGTCGTCTCTAGCCAGAACGTCTGGTCGACGGCCCCTTCGTTCACGGCTCCGCCGATTCCTCGCACCAGGATTGATCTGAATCCGTAGCCACGCGCCGTGCCGGTGTAGACAATATCCGTGGCGCCGGGTAACTCCGGCACGTCGTGAGTACGCAGCGTTGCCAGTGAGCCGCTGGACTCAGTTGCCTTGAATTCGAGACCGTCATCCTGAAAGACGAGCCAGTGGGGCGCCCACCGTGTACTCGGGGGCGCCTGCGCACCTGGTCTGATGAAGACGCGCGCCGGCCTCCCGTCCATGGCAGGGTCGATATGTATTGGCATGGTGTTGCTCGCGAACGCCTCCCCGGCGAACGCGGTCAAGCGCACACCCTGGTCCACCTTCTGGCTGCGGCCGTCGCTGACCAGCAGGCCGCCAGGCTCGGGCGGACGCGCCCCTTCATGCTGGGCGCGGCGTGGAGCCAACGTGTAGACGAATCCCGTGGAGGGGTCGATCCCCCCGGTGGTCTCGACCTCGTTGTAGCGGCCGATACCTAGCTGACCGAGGTAGTTGGAGGCGTGGCCGTCGAACACCCACCACGACACGCCAGAGGTTCGGGCACTCTGGAGGTGGATCCGCTCGGCAGATGGGTCAGCGAGGACGCGGATGACCTGGAGCGGCCCCGGGAAGCGGTCCTGACGTATGGTAGGGCTCTCCGCGTCAGGGGACTCGTCCAGCACGATCCGGACGACCCATGCGGTCCCGCCCGCTCCGAAGCAGCTCACGTAGACGAACGGCCGGTTTGCATCGGGGGCGCGGAAGACCGCGTAGGCGTCTCCCATGCTCGTACATGCCTCAAGGCGGACGATCCAGTCGTGCTCGCCTGAGGCCGCGTCGATCTGAACCGCCCAAACGAGGTTCGCCCGCTCAGGGTTGGGGCCGCGGTTGTCCTGGATCACCATGTGGAGCTTGCCGGTGTCCTTGGGGCTCCGGGGCGCTGAGTACGCCATGGCCTGCAGGTCCGGAGAGACGATAACGCCATCCGTGCCGGCAGGCTGGAACGGCAGGCGATCGACTGTCTCTAGCGTCGCCGCATCGAGGACATAGAAGCCTCCGAGAGGCCCGATACCCTGCGTCACTCCGGCTGTCCGGTAAGGCACGAACAACCGCCCGCCTGCCTCGTCGACCACAACGCTGTCGAAGTCCGCTGGCGCCTCCCTCTCACTGGGGTCGTCCCGGCCGAGGGGTTCGAACGTGTCGAGATCGAAGACGAGCAGCCCGTCGCCGCCGGCCGCGGCGTCGGCGCGCTGATATGCCCTCCGTCCCGTGACCCAGAGCGCGAGGTCTGACGCGTCCGTTGCACCCGCCAGGAGCGGCAAGCGCTCGTCCAGGAGTCGGATCCTTTCGGAGCCGGGACTGCCACCCTCTGGCGGTTCGCCGACCTCCTGGCCGCTCGCAGGCACGGTGAAGACGAACATCAGCGCGACCAGGACCAACACCACGCTGCTGCCCATGGCCCGAGACGCGACGTGGTGCGATGCGCCGGTGCGACTCCTGCGCTTACGTTCACCCATCGATCAAATCCTCGGCCCTAGCCGGTTCTCTGCGGCGGCACACTTTCCACCCTCACTAACTAGTACGTACGAGAACGGCTATTGGTTACGCGGGATGCTGAGCTGTCCGGTGCCTTTGTCCCGCCAGAGGTCCGTACTGGAGAAGGTCTTGGGGGCCGGGCGCATGGCCCGGCCCCCAAGAAGGGCTACCTCACGCTCCCGCCTGGGGAGCGAGCATTGCTCGCGTCAGACCGCTGCCGCGACCCCACGAACGTTGAAGACACCAGCTGTCCCAGCAGCACAATCGGCTGCTAGACCCGCGCCGAACGCCTGTACCAGCGCGACCAGGGTGCCGTTGCCATCCGCAGTCGCGTCGGCCGGGTTGTCTTGCCAGTGCGCGGTCACCGGCAGGATGCTGCCGGCGCTGGCGAGCCAGCCGATGCCCTCGAGGATGTGGTCGTTGCCGGCCCCGTCCGTGTACCCAGTGTTGTCGAGGGCGAGGTTGCCGTGGCCAGCGTAGCCCTGCGAGAAGCCACACCACGGTCCGAGGTTCTCACCACCCGGGGACGCAACGGCCCCCAGCTTCCCTTCGGCCGAGATCACGCAGTCAGCGGGACCCGCGCCATCGCCGTTGCCGCCCACGATCTCGGCCAAGTCCTTGCAAACGTCCGTGCTAGCGTTGACGTCCGGATTGCCCGGGATGAACGCGCTGTTCCCAAGCGGAGTCCCGCAGGGGTTCTGGCCCACGCACTCGAGCCCGCCACCGGTGGGGGCCCCAGCGGCGAACGCCCAGTCGGACGGGCCGGCAGGGGTGGGCAGCCCTGGCAGGCCGATCGTTGGACCACCGACCACGGCGTCGCCCTGGAAGACCAGGACGTGGCGAAGCTCATCCCCGCTGTGTGCGCCGGCTGGCAGGGCACCTGCGACCATCAAACCTGCGACCAGGCCAGCGGCTGATGCAACTCGAATCTTCGTTTTCATGTTCGTTGGCTCCTCAGCTTGCGGGGTATCGTTCGGGTTCAGTTAGCGAGGCACCTACCTATCGGCAACGTCATCCCCGCGCCATGACGTGCTGGTCCAGTAGCCCGCAAGCGGGACATTCGCACAACCGCTTCATGCTGCGCGTCACCCGACCGGGGGAGATTGACTCGCGGGAGGGGGGAATAGCTCACCCACCGATCCGAGCATCCATCAACGTCAGGTCCCGATGCTGTGCAAGATCCGCCTAACAGACAGACGGTGAACGGCATCCCCCCGCGACAACTGACGGCGCTGAAGTGGGTCGCTCAGCTCGTCTCGAGCGGCGTGAAGTCCGACAAGGAAGGAGGCTCGATGTTGAATACCATGCCGGAGGGCACCTCGGCGGTGTCGTAGACGAACATCGTCTCGTCGCCCGTCCTGAGCGGAGCGATGTGCAACCGGATTGTGTGCTCCGCATCCGCATCGATGTCTGCCCCCTGCGCGAGCATGGTCGGATAGACGCCAATGAAGGCGAACCGCACAGTGGGAACCTCACCGGTAGCGGCGTCCACGGTGACCTTCGTCCCGTTGCCGCCGGTCGTCTCGAAGTACGGGTTGCCGTCGATCGTCAACTGGAGGACGGTATCGAAGTCGGGCAGCAACGTCTGGAGCGCCTGCCGGTTCGGTGAGACGAAATGCAACGTGACCGCGAGGTTGTCGATCGGGCCTGTGAAGGTTCCTTCGAACGTGGGGCCACCGGCAGGGTGGAACTTCGTGCCCGCCTGGGGTGGAAGGTTGTGCAGGATATTGAGGCCGACGTATCCTGCACCACCGTCGGGAGCAGCGGCTGGTGCGTCGGTGGACCAGGTCGGCAGTTCTTCGACGAGCGCGCCCGCGTTGCCAAACCTCGCAACAGGCTCATCCGTCTCAGGCGCGTGGAACCACGTGTCGACCCTGCACACCACGACATCGTCCTCGTGATCGTCAGGATCCCTAGCATCGATAACGCGGCAGTCGTCGGGTACATGCGCGGCGACGAGCGGAACGAAGAGCGCTGGCGCTGTGACCAGCGCGGTGATGAACCTGTAGGTCTTCATGGTTTCTCCCACATGTACGTGGCGGCACCGCCGCCCCCTCATCTAGTAGTACGGATGAGCAGGCCAGATGGTTACGCGCAGATGACAGATCCGTGCTCGAACGCTGCCCGCCCCGACCGTCCCCAACGACAACCGAGGTGATCTCACGCCAGGCCGCGCTTCTTCGCCTCGGCGGCGAGCTTGGCGCGGCCACGGATGTCGAGCTTGGTCATGATCGCGCGGACGTGGCTCTTGACGGTCTCGGTGCCGAGTCCGAGCTGCTCGGCGATCTGACGGTTGGTCATGCCGCGCGCCAGGTGCTCGAGGACGCGCATCTGCTGCAGCGTCAGGCCGTGGGGGCCCTTGGCGCGCTTGCCCTTCGTGGCGAGCTCGACGAGCTTGCGCGCGAGCAGCGGGTCCACGTAGGTCCCGCCGCCGGCGGTGGCGTGGACGGCGTGGCGCAACAGGCTCGGGGACGATTGCTTGACCACGAAACCCTTCGCCCCGGCCCCGAACGCGGCCAGCATGATGGGCTCGGTGTCGTACTCGCTCAGCACCACGACCCGGGCCGTGGGCTGCGCCTCGCGGATCTTGATGATGGCCTGCGCCCCGCTGATCCCCGGAAGGTGGAACTCCACGAGCACGACCTCGGGATGCTTGCGGCGGATGTCGAGCATCGCCGACTCGACGTTCTCGGCCCGCCCGACCACGTGGATCCGGGGATCCATGGTGAGCAGCTTGACGGTGCCGTCGCGCTCGACGCTGTGGGCGACTATGACCACCACGTTGGTCACGTCTTCCCTCCGCGCTGGCCAGCGCACCCGCGCGGGGCGCGCGCGTGCGAGCGCGCCCCGCCCCCGTCCGCGGACGCGGGTACGCACTCCACCCCCCGTGTACGCGGACGCCGACCCGGCGGCTTCCACCGTCCGGGGGGCCGACGCCGACGACCCGGGTGAGGTACTCCCCCGTCGATGACCGGCAGCGCTCACGCCCACCTCACACCAGCCCCTTGCGACGGATCACGTCGACGGCTTCCTTGCGGTCGGACACCTCGAGCTTGCGCAGGGCCTTGCGCAGGTGGCTCTTGACGGTCTCCTCGGCGATGCCGAGCTGGAGCCCGATCTGGGCGTTGGTCGCCCCGGACGGCAGGTACTCCAGGACGCGCCGCTCCTGCGACGACAGGCCGAACGGGCCGCGGGTGCGCCGCCCCGCCATCGCATGCGACACCAGCCGCCCCGCGATCTTGGGGTCGATGAACGTCCCGCCGGCGGCGACGCACCGGACCGCCTCGCGCATGACGGCCGGCTCGGACTCCTTGACGAGGAAGCCGTGCGCACCGGCGGTGAAGGCCTCCGTGACGGTGGCATCACGGGGGAAACTGGTGAGCACCACGACGCGGCAGCGGCCGTCGCGCTCGCGGAACGACCGGCACGCGTCGATGCCGCTGATGCCCGGCAGGCGGTAGTCGATGACGACCACGTCCGGCTTCTCGACCGCGAGTGCCGACATCGCGTGCTCCGCCGTGTCGTGCTCGCCGACGATCTCGAAGTCGGGCTCGTCCGACAGGACCGTCACCAACCCCTCACGCACGATGGGGTGGTCGTCGATCACCACGATGCGGACCACGGCCACTCCTAACGCAGCTCGCGCGGCACGACCGCCTCGACCAGCACGCCACCGGCCTCGACGTTGGCGATGCTCAGCCGGCCACCGACCTCGTCGATGGCGCGGCGCATGCTGGCCGTGCCGACACCGGTGGGCGGTTCCACCGATCCGGGCAAGCCGACGCCGTCGTCGCGCACCCGCAGCGAGACGTCGGCCCTGCCGAAGGTCAGCACGACCTCGACCGAGCCAGCGCGGGCGTGACGCCAGGCGTTGGTGAGCGCCTCGTGCGCGATGCGGTACAGGGCGCGCTCGATCCGGGGCGCGAGCCGGACGGGAGAGCCCGCGATGTCGAAGTCGACCTGGATGCCGCTGTCGGCCTCCAGGGAATCGACACGGTCCCGGAGCGCCACGGCCAGGCCGCGCTGCGATGCGGGCATGAACGTCAGCGCCCGGATGGCCTGGTCGATCTCCCACTTGCCACGGTCGGCGAGGTCGACCAACCGCGTGAACCGCTCCACGAACCGGGACCCGTCCGGGAGCTGCTCGCGGTCACGGCGGGTCATCAGCCCGAGCGCGACGAACAACTGTCCCACCGAGTCGTGCAGGTCGGCCGCGATGCGTTCGCGCTCGTCGGCGACGGCCTGCTCGAGGGCGGCCTCCTCGAGGGCGCTGCGCAGCGCCCAGCGGTTCGTCACCTCGGCCACACCCCGCGCCAGCGCTTCCACGAACGAGCGGTCCTCGTCCTCGACGTCGGCCGGGCGCACGCGCAGGGCGCCCACGAGGCGGCGACCGAGGCGCATCGGCACGACGAGGGTGTCGTCGCTCTGAGGCACGGCCTGTGCGCCTCCCACAGCCGCGCGCTCGGCGCGGGTCATCGTGGCTCCACGGAGGAGCTGCGCCAGCGCCTTGTCGCGGAAGCTCAAGCTCACGACCTCGACGCCGTAGCCGTGCAGCAGCCGGTTGAGCTCGGCGACGAGGCTGTCGGCACTGGCGCCCTCGGCGAGGTTGGTGCTCAGCGCGTAGAGGATCTCGATGCGTCGGACCTGCCGCGACAGCCGCTCGAGGAGGCCGGTGCGGTCCATCGCGGCTGCGGCGATGGCGGCCAGGGCGGTGGCGGCCTCGCGCGCCTCGGCGCCCAGGTCGGCGCGGTGATCGAACCCGAGCACGATGGCGCCCCGGACGCGTTGCTCCACCACGAGCGGGATCAGCAGGTAGCGGCTCGGGCGCTCCTCGCCCTCCAGGCTCTGCTCCGCGAGATCGTCGAAGTAGGGGTCGTTGTCGAACTCCAACGGCTCGACCCGCCTGGTCCACGCCGTCGTCACAGTCTCGACCACCTGGGGCGTCACTCGCGTCACCGGGTACGGCCCCTCGCTGGAACGGGTCCCACGGGTCGCGACGGGCGTGATGCGGGTGTAGTTGTCGTCGAACAGGCCCACGCCGCACACCCGCGCCCCGAGCAGGTCGGCGTAGGCGTCCACGAGCGTCTCGGCGATCTCGGCGACGCCAAGGTGCGACGCCAGTGCGCCTGCCCCGCGCGCGAGCGCCTCCTGCACCGCCGCCCGGCGGCGCGTGGCCTCGTAGAGGCGGGCGTTGCGCACCGCCATCCCCGCGTAGGTGCCGATCGACGACAGCAGCTCGAGCTCGCCTGGCGCGAAGTCGTGGGTGTGCTGGTAGTCGATCGCCATGACCCCGCAGGGTG
This sequence comes from Actinomycetota bacterium, assembly GCA_019347575.1. Lineage (NCBI taxonomy): Bacteria > Bacillati > Actinomycetota > Actinomycetota bacterium. The sequence goes on from JAHWKY010000025.1 coordinate 50,812, forward strand.
CGGCCCGGTCGGCTAGCGGGATCAGCGCCAGCGATTGCACCGTGAACCGGTCGATCCACTCGCGCGGGATGAGCGATGACTGCGAGGCGTCCGCGATCGCCACGGGGTCGCCCTCGAGGAGGTGGCCCCACAGTGCCGCCACGCGCTCGAGGTCGATCGGCCCCATGTCCTGGAAGGCGGCCCACAGGTCCTCGTCGGGAACGGTGCCGATGGCGACCGTTGGCTCGAGCGTCCCGTCCTCGATCAGGAACAGGCTGCACCGGGCCGCGTCGGTGGCCTCGAGGGCCATCCCGGCCAGGTTGTGCAGGACCTCGCGCAGCTCCAGGGTCGAGTTGAGGGTCAGCGCGACCCTGTGGAGCAGGTCCCCGCCGGGGGCCGTGACCGGTGCGATCACGCCCGACTGATCCGGTTCGCCCGGACCGGCGGCCCTGATCCGCTGCTCGGCGGCGCTCAGGTCGATGACCGTCCCCTCGGCGTGTTCAACCGGCATCGCGGCTCCTCTCCCGATCCCTCGCTCCCGAGAACCCCTCACCTAGTAGTACGGATGAGCACCCCCGCGCATTACGCGGGATCTGGAAATAGCCGCGGCTCAGATGAGCGCGTTCAGGGCCGCGTGGTGCACGGCGGCCGCGCGGGTGTCGACCTGGAGCTTGCGCATGGCGTGGTGCAGGTGGGTCTTGACCGTGTGCTCGGAGATGCGCAGCTGCTCGGCGACGTCACGGTTGGACAGCCCGGCGGCGACCACGCGGAGCACGTCGCGCTCGCGCCGTGTCAGCGTCCGGTCGCGGTCGACCACCTCGACGACGGGCGCCGTCGCTGGCCCCAGGGCCAGGTGGGCACGGCCGGTCGCCGCCTCGCGCACGGCGGTGAGCAGCTCCGCCGCCGGCGTCTCCCTCGCCACGACGGCGGCGACGCCGTCCCGGAGCGCCTCCTGGTAGCCGTGCAGGCCCGACGACGACACGTACAGGACCACCGCCGCCGCGGACCACCCGAGCCGGATCGGGGCGAGGTCGATGCTGGCGACGTCGTTGCCGGATGCCACGACCACGTCGGGATCCGGTCCGTGCACCACGATGTCGACAACTTGGCCGCCTGCGCCCACGACAGTGATGCCCGCGGCCTCGGCGAGGCAGGCGACGATCCCCGCCCGCATCAGCGACTGGCCGTCCACGACCGCAACCCGGATCATCCTGCGCCCTCCCGCAAAGGCTCCCTCTACCTGTACATACGGACGAGGGGGGCTCGGAGTTACGCCGAGTTCCGGATCTGCCTATCCGAGCCCGTCGCGGCGGACGATCTCGGCGCCCTCGACGCGGTCGCGCGCCCCGATCTTGCTCAGCGCGTTGGCGAGGTGGGTCTTGACGGTCTCGTGCGAGATGCCGAGTCGCTCGCCGATCTCGCGGTTCGTGAGGTCGTCGGCGAGCAACCCGAGCACTCGGATCTCCTGCACCGTCAGGCCGTGGGGACCTCGGGCCCGGCTCCCGCGCGCCGCCAGGGTCACCAGCCGTCCCGCGAGCCCCGGGTCGATGAAGGTCCCGCCCGTGCCCGCAGCCAGGACGGCGTGGTAGACGACGCTGGGATGGGAGTGCTGGGCCACGTAGCCGGCCGCTCCCGCGCGCAGGAACGCCAGCATCCGGGCGTCGGAGGGGTCGCCGGAGAGCACGACCGTGCGCACGTCCTGGTGGTCTCGTGCCACCGAGCGCACGAAGCCGAGCACGTCGCCGCCCGGGAGCTGCTCGTCGACGAGCACGACGTCCAGATCGCCTGTCTCGACGTGTCCGCGGGCGTCATCGAGTGTGGTCACGTCCGCGACCACGTCGATCGTGGCCGGGTCGTCGTCGGGGACCGCGGCGTCGGCGAACAGGGCCAGGAGGCCCTGCCGGAGCATGGGGTGCGCCTCGGCGAGGAGCAGACGGATCACGAGCGGAGGTCCGAGCGGTGGCTGGCCGCCAGGCTCCCTCAGGCCCCGTCGTGAGCGGTACCCCCGTCATCCGGGGGAACGATGGCCCGCTACACAGGTGAACTCTCCCCTGGACGATCGGTGAGATCGTCGGTCGTTCAGCCGGACGTCAGCGCGTCCCGGAGCTGGGAGAGCACCGCGTCCGTCACCGCCGCTGGGCCGCCGACGACCACGCCGCCGCCGAACCGTGCCCGGTTCGTGGACAGCAGGTCGCGCACGGCGGCCGCCCCCCCGAGATCGTCGGGCGGCAGCAGCACGACGAGCGCACCGAGCCGGGCGGCCAGAGCGCCCGCCGCGAGCCCGTCGGGGAAGTTGCGGCCGGTGGCGAAGACCACCGGGACACGATCGCCGGCATGGCGGCTGAGAGCCTCGGTGGCGACCGCTGCCGACGTGCCCCAGCGGTCATCGCCCGCGAGGCGCACCACCTCGTAGCCGAGCGTCTCGAGCTGCGCGGCGACGTTGGGCGAGATCGCGGCGGTGCCGCCGAGCAGGTATACGCGCGTCGCGTCGAGGGTCTCCAGCGCGTCCATCGTGGCTCGCGTCAGGCTCTCCCCGTGGGTGAGCAGCGTCGGCAGTCCGTCGGGGCTCGCCGCCAGCGCCCCGGCGGCGAGGGCATCGGGCCAGGCGCGGTCCTCGACCTCGTGGATGCCGAGCGCGATCTGCACCTCGCCTCCAGGCGACGCCCCGACCGCGGCAGCGACGAGGGCGGCGGTCTCGAAGCGGTCGTCACCGGCGAGCCGACGCACCTCGTGGCCGGCATCGACCACGGCGTCCTCGACCGCCTGCGACACCGCTTCGGTGCCGCCCATCACCCACACGCGGCCGGCCCCCAGCCGGGCCAGCTCGGCGGCGACCTCGTCGGGCAGGGCCTCGCGGTCGGTCAGCAGCAGCGGGGCGCCCAGCTTCGCGGCGAGCGCGCCGGCCGCGAGCGCGTCGGGGTAGTTCCACGCGGTCGCCAGGACCGCGTCGGTCGCCGTGGCCCAGTGGTCGCGTGACACCGCGACCGCGGTGGTGATGCGGGCGTCGCCCCAGGTGCGCACGACCTCGCCCACCGGCGGGGGCGTGCCGCCGCCGCCTCCATCACCGTCGGTCGGGTCCGGCGGGTTGTCGATCGTGGCCTTCCCGACCGCGTCCTTGCCGAGGCGCGCGAAGTCCGGGTCGGACAGCGCGACCTCGAAGGTCTGGTCGGCGCCGGTCTTGTCGGGGTCACCGACGACCTCGATCTCGATCGTCCCCGTCTTCGTCCCAGGCGGGATCGTCAGCGTGCCCGACCGCTTCACGTAGTCCTCGCCGGCCTTCGCGGTCCCGTCCACGGTGGTGAAGCGCACCTTGACGGTGTCGGTGGTCGCCTTGGACAGCGTGACCGGGAAGCGCGCGTCGGTCGTGCCGCTCGCGGGGCGGTCGACGGTCACGTCGCCGATGGTCAGCGTGGGCCCGACGTCGTTGAGGATGGTCGCCGTCACCGAGGTGTCCGCCGTGCGGGCGAACTGCGCCGGGTCGAGCTCGAGGGTGAACTTGCGTGTCGGGGCGGGATTGGTGCCGCCAGCGACGTCGACCGTGATGGTGCCCGTCTTGGCGCCGCGCGGGATGCGCAGGGTGCCCTCGATGTGGGTGTAGTGGGTGCCCGCCTTGGCGCTGCCGTCGACGGTGCGGTAGCCGACCAGGACGTCGCATCCGGACTCCTCGTGGAACTTGTCGTCGCAGGTCGACGCCTCCGACAGCTTCACCTGGAACTCCGCCTTCAGCACGCCCCCCTCGTTGCGCTTGACGGTCACGTCGTCGACCGTCAGGTCGCCTCCGTCGTCGTTGAGCAGGGTGCCGACACCGCGCGCTCGCATGATCGTCGGACCCGGGAACCCGGGCGTGGTCGCGGTGAGGTCGAGGTGGAAGTACTCGTGGAACCCGGCGTAGTCGTCGCCGATGACGTCGACGGTCACGGCGGCAGACGTGTCGCCCGCCGGGATCGTGACCGCCGCGTCGGCGTCCGTGACCGGGACGTAATCGACCGTCGCGGTGGCGCTGCCGTCCGCGGTGGTGTAGCCGACCTCGACATCGGTGTCGACCGCCTCCGACAGCGACACGGTGAACTCGAACGGCGTGGTCGTGCCCGCGGCGCCTTCGGGCGCGGTCACGTCGTCGACGGTGATGACGATCCCCTCGTCGTTGCGGATCGTGACGTTGCCCTCGGCGTCCTCGGGGTCGAGGGCTGCGCCGTCCTCGCCATCGGCGAGGGCCAGGTCGACGATGAACACCTCGTTGTCCTCGTGGTCGTCGTCGCCGATGACCTCGACCTCGACGGTGGTCGTGCGGGACAGGGGCGGCACGGCCGCGGCGGCGCCGGCCGCGATCGGGGTGTAGTCGTCCTGGCTCACCTTGGCGGCGTTGGCTCCGGTGCCGTCACGGGTGGAGTAGGTGAACGACACCGGGTCGGTGCTGAGCTGGGACAGCGCGACCGTCACCAGCGCGGTGGTGGTCTGGCCCTCGTCGCCCTCGATGACGTCGGCGTCGAGGATGGACAGGTCGGGCGGGTCGTCGCGCTCCCCGATGAGCCCGATGGCGACGTCGAGCGGATCCTCGCCGTCGAGCTTCCACACGCCGTTGGCGAGTCCCGACAGCGCGACCGTGAACTCCTCGGTGTCCCCGCCCTCGTAGATGGCATCGCCGAGGATCGGGACCTCGATCTCGAACTCGGTGGCATCCTCGCCCTCCGCGGGCGGGGCGAGCGTTGCGGTGCCCTCGACGTGCTCGTAGTCCTCCCCCGGTTCCGCGCCCCCATCGACGGGGACGGTCGCGTAGGTGACGACGACGTCCTCCTGGAACTGGGTCGAGCCGCCTCGATCGGTCGCGATGATCGTGAACCGTGCGATCCTCGGATCCGCATCGGCGGCGGGCTCGGTGACCGGCTCGGAGGGCCCCTCGATCCGGACCTCGGGGCCGTCGTCGTTGACGATGACGGCGACGCCGGTGTGGTCCGCGATGACGACGCCGGGGGTGGCGCTCGAGATGCGGACGATGAAGTCCTCGTCGGCCTCCTGGACGTGGTCGCCGTGCACGGGAACGGCGACCTCCTGCGTCCCCGGCTCGGTGAAGGTCAGCTCCTGGAGCGTGTCGGTGAAGTCGGAAACGACCGAGGCTGAGCCCGCGAACGTCCTCGCGCTGACGACGACGTCCTCCGTGACCGTCCCGGTGAGGGTCACGTCGAACGTGAACTCCTTGCTCCCGCTGTTGCCCTCGGTCGGATCGGCGATGGTGGTGTCGCTCACGGTCAGCGTCGGGGGGTCGTCGGCGGCAGCGGGCGAGGCCGAGCCGACGAGGGCGCCGGAGAGCAACGCGGCGGCCGTGAGAGCGGCGGCGTAACGGGGTCGGGAGGTCAACGGGTTCTCCTCGAGGATGGGGCTCGGCTCAGCCGCCGCCCAGGGCCGTGGCGAGCTGCTGGCGGACGGCCTCGGACACCGCGACCGGCCCCCCGACGATCACGGCGCCGCCGAGCCGTTCGCGGTGAGCACGCAGGAACGCGCTCACCTCGGGCGCCGTGGCGAGGTGATCGCTCGGGACGAGCACGATCACGCCTCCGAGCTGGGCGGCGAGCGCGCCGGCCGTGAGCCCGTCGGGGAAGTCCTCCCCGGTGGCGAACACGACCGGGATGCGGCCCGGCCCATGGCGGGCGAGGGCCTCCTCGGCGACCGCCACGGAGGTGCCGTAGCGCGTCGACCCTTCCAGGCGGGTGACGGCGTGGCCCGATGCGCGCAACGCCGCGACGACGTCGGAGGAGACCGCCGCGGGACCGCCCAGCAGCTGCACCTCGCGTGCGCCGAGAGCGCGTAGCTCGCCGGCGGTGACGCCCGGCAGGCCGTTGCCGTGCGTCAGCAGCGTCGGTAGCTGCGCCGGTGTCGCCGCCAGCGACCCTGCCGACAGCGCGTCCGGCCAGGCACGGTCCGGCACGGTGTGGACGCCGAGGGCGAGCGACACGTCGCCGTTCGGGGGCAGGCCGATCGAGCGCGCCGCCAACGCCGCGGTCTCGAACCGGTCACGCCCGGCGACGCGCACGACGTCGAGCCCAGCCTCGCGGAGCTGGCGTTCGACCACCGTGGAGATGGCCATGGGACCGCCCATGATCCAGACCTGCGACACCTCGAGGCGTCGAAGCTCGCTCAGGACGGCCTCCGGGAGCGCATCGACGTCCGTCAGGAGCAGCGGCCCCTCGAGCCCGTGTGCGATGGCTGCGGCGGCGAGTGCGTCGGGGTAGTTGCGGGCCGTGGCCAGCACAGCAGCGTCGGCACGGATCCAGTGGTCGCGTGAGACGGCGATCGCCGTGCTGATGCGGTCGAGCCCGGCCGAGCGCTGGGGCAGGGGCGCACCGGAGCCGGTCGTACCGCCCGTGGTGTCGCCTGTCGTCCCCCCGGTCGTGTCGCCCGTGGTCCCACCAGTGGTGGCGTCGCCGGTCGTTCCGTCGGTGCCGTCGCCGGTAGAGCCACCCGTGGATCCGCCGGTGGTCCCGCCACCATCGCCGTCGTCGTCGCGGATGGTGACGGTCGCGACGTCGTCGACGAGCTCGCCGAACCGCGGTCGCGACAGCCGGACCTCGAACGTGTGGTCACCCTCGTCGAACGTGTCGCCGATGACGGGGACGATGATCGTGCCCGGGACGGTGAGCCTGCCCGACGTCGCCTCGAAGTCCGCGCCCTCGATCGCGGTCACGCCGTGGGTGGAGTAGTCGACCGTCACCTCGTGTGTCGAGGGCTCGTCCAGGGTCACCTCCAGACGAGCGTCCGTGCGTCCACTGTCGCCCTCGACGACCTGGACATCCGCGATCCTGATCTCCTTGCCATCGTCGTTGACGATCGTGCCGATGCCCTCGCCGTCGAGCAGCGTCGCGGCGGTCGCGGTGGTCTCGGTGGCGGGTTCGCTCAGCGCGACCCTGAACCACTCGGTGGCCTCCGCGTGGTCGTCGCCGACGATCGACACCGGGACGGTCTTCGTCGCCTCGCCCGGTGCGAACGTGACGGTCCCGGCGTGGTGCACGAAGTCCACGTCGCCGAGGGGAGGATCCGCCGAATCTCCGCCGCGGGCGCCGTCGTCCTCGACCTCGCCGTTGCCGGTCGCGAAGGACACGGTGACGGTGTTGTTCCCGCCCTCCAGGAGGTGGACCTCGAAGTTCAGCGGGTGGGTCTCGTTCCCGTCGCGCTCGAGCGTGGAGGCGTCGCCGATGCGCAGGTGGGGGCCGTCGTCGTTGAGGATCGTGCCGGTCCCGCGACGCGCCTGGTCGGTGGTCTGCGTGTCCTCGGGGGTGGGGAGGTCGACGTTGCGGGCGCGCGTGAGCAGCAGCGCGAACGTCTCGTTGATCTCGGCCATGGCGTCGGCGGTGACGTCCACGGTGATGTCGGTGTGCCTCTGGCCCGCCGGGACGAACGGGGTCGTGGCCTCCGCGGTGTAGTCACCGGTGCCGCTGATGGCGGTCCCGTCGACGGTGCGGTACGCGATCGTGACGTCGGCGTCGGTCGCATCGGACAGCTCCACGCGGAACACCGTTTGGGCGGTGCCGCTGTCACCCTCCTGGACGCGGACGTCGGCGATGTCCAGGAGCGGGAAGTGGTCGTCGTCGGTGATGTCGCCCGAGCCGGTGGCGTTCCCGATCTTGCCGTAGCGCGCATCGGAGATCGTGACCTGAACGGTCTCGACGGCCTCGGTCTCGGCGTTGCCGCCCTCGTCCCGGTCGTCGGCGGCCACGAGCACCGTGATGGTCTGCTCGGTCACGCCCACCGGGAACGTGACTATGCCCTGTGCCGGGATGTAGTCACCGTCGATCGCGGTCGCCGTGCCGTCCACCGTGGTCCACGCCGCGGTCACGGTGCCGGTGTGCCCGCTACCGGTCAGGGTCACCGGGAAGCTCATCTGCGTGGTGCCGGTCCCGTCGCCCTCGTCGATGGCAGCCGGATCCTGCACGCTGAGGGTCGGGCCGTCGTCGCTGACGATCGTCGCCGTGCCGCGTGACGGCGAGCCGATGACGGCGTCAGCGCTCACCCCTGCGATGTCGGCGTGGAAGGTCTCGTGGTCCTCGGCGGCGGTGTCGTTGGTGATCGCCACCGGGAACTCGGTGCTCGTCTCTCCCGCCGGGATGGTGACCGTGGGGGTGGCCACGCTGTAGTCCCCGGAGGTGGTCGTGCCGTTGACGACCTGGAGGGTGACGTCGACGTCCTCGGTGGTGGGGCGGCCCAGGGTCACGGGGAAGCGGGCGGTGGCGCCCGCGCCCTCCGTCACCGTCCCCGCGTCGCCGATCCTGACCTGCGGCGGGCTGTCGGTGTCGACGATCGTGGCCGTCGCCGTGTCCTGCCCCAGCCGCACCCCCACCGGTCCGGTCAGCCGTACCTGGAACGTCTCGTCGCCCTCGACGGCGCCGTCCCCGAGGACCCGGACGTCGATCGAGGCCAACGTCCCGGTTCCGGGCGCCAGCTCCAGCTCCGTGGGTGGCACCGCGTCGAAGTCCTCGCCGGCCGTCGCGGTCACCGCGACGGTCTCGTACATCACCGTCGCAGGCGCCTCCAGCTCGCCGGCGACCGTGATGACGAACGTGGCGGTCGCCGCCTCCTCGCTGCCGGGCTCCACGGTCGGGTCAGGGTCCTGGTCGATGGACAGGATGGGCAGGTCGTCGTCCTGGATCGCTACCGTCGCCGTGTCGGTCGCCCCGACCGACGCCCCGCTCGCGGAGTTCGCGATCAGCTCGACGGTCACGTCCTCGGCGGCCTCGTCGAGGGTGTCGTCGATCAGCGGGACCTCGACCGCGGCCTTGGTCGAGCCACGCGGGATGGTCACCGTGCCGCGCGCCACGCGCGCGTAGTCGACCCCCGGCTGCGCGGCGTCGGCGCTGGCCGGATCCACCGTGCGCCAGTCGACGGTCATGACACGGTGGTCGTTGATGGCGTCGGCCTCGACCTCGAACGACACGACCGCATCGCCCTCGCTGGGCGGTGGTGACGCAGCGGGGTAGACCAGGGTCAGGGTGGGGTCGTCGTCGTCGATGATGCGACCCACGCCCGTTCTCACTCCGAGGCTCGTGGTCTGGACCAGCGTCGTCAGCTTGACCTCGAAGATCTCGTCGGCCTCGGGGTCGGTGTCGCCCCTGATGGGCACCAGGATCGGGTCCGGACTGGGCCGCACATCTCCGGCGTTGAACGTGAGCGTGCCGCTCTGGTGGAGGTAGTCGACACCCGGACCGGGGCTGCTGCCTCCAGTCGCGCTGCCGACATCCGCCGTCTGGTACTGCACCGTGACGGTCGTGTCGACGCGCTGTCGCAGCACGGCGCGGAACGCCATGAACTTGGTGCCGTCGTCGCCCTCGTGGATCGCCCCGCCGCCGATGTCCACGGTGGTGATGGGCAGTTGCGCGCTGGCGGGCACGGCCGGGAGCAGCGCGAGGACGAGCCCGGACACGAGCGTGGCTAAGAGCGCGGCCGACCCGCGCGCGTACCTCACCGCGTGCCGTGACACCCGATCGCCTCCATCTCGGCCTTCGCCCTCTACCTACTGGTACGGCTGAGGGGGCCCGACAGTTACGCGGGACCGGGCGGGAGCAGCCGATCGCCGCGTCACACGAGGCCCTCGCGCAGCACGATGGACGCGGCCTCGGCGCGGTCCTTGGCGCCGAGCTTCTGAAGCGCCCGGTGCACGTGCGATTTGACCGTGTTGAGCCCGATGCCCAGCTCGGTGGCGATCTCGCGGTTGGTGAACCCCGACGGCAGGTAGCTGACGACCCGCAACTCCTGGGTCGTCAGCCCGAAGGGGTGGGTCTGACGACGGGGCCGAGTGACGGCGAAGCGCACGACCGTGCTGGCGACACGCGGGTCGAGGAAGTGGTGGCCGGCCTCGAGCGCCTTCAGCGCCTGGATGAGCAGCGACGGGTCGGACTCCTTGACCACGAAGCCGCGCGCGCCGGCGTCGAGCCCGGACAGCAGGTCGTCGGTCGACGGGAGGCTGGAGACGAGCAGGGTGAGCACGCCACGGTCGCGCCGTCGCAGCTCGGCGCAGAGCTGCATCCCGCTCCGTCCGGGCAGTCGCATGTCGACCAGGACGCAGTCCGGCCGCGTCCGCTCGACCACGGCCAGCGCCTCCTCCGCGCTGCCGGCCTGACCGACGACGTCGAAGTCGGGCGAGTCGGAGATCACCGTGGCGAGCCCCTCGCGCACGATCGCGTGATCGTCCACGACCACGATCCTCACCGCTCGGCCTCCGTCCGACGCCGCCACGGGCGCGCCGCGACGCGATCCGATGGCTCTGATAAGGGATTACGGGCGAGAGCGCGGCCCGGTTACGCCGGTGCTGAGCTCTCACCCCGAAGTGGGGGTTAACACTCCCCTGGTCAGTCGGTGCGGCCTCCCCCGTCCGCCCCGACGAGCCTCCCCCACGGGGGCGCCCGCCGCTCGCCGGGTCAGCGTGGCTCCACGCCGACGCGGGCCTCGACGACGACGCCCCGAGGATGGCTGTTCTGGACGCGCACCGTCCCGCCGACGTCGTCCATCGCTCGGCGGAGGTTGCGTAGCCCGATGCCCTCGCTGCTGGACTCGGTCCGGGGGCCGAGCCCGAGCCCATCGTCGCGGATGCGCAGCACCACCTCGCCTTGCTCCTCCTCGAGGTGGATGCGGATCAGCGCGCAGCGGGCGTGGCGCCACGCGTTGATGAGCGCCTCGTGGGCGACGCGGTACAGCGCACGTTCGATGTCGGAGGGCAGGCGCTGCTGCTCGCTAGGCACGTCCACGAGCACCTGGATGCCACTGTCCGACGAGAACGAGGTCGCCAGCGAGCGCAGCGCCACCGGCAGCCCGCGGCGCGATGCGGGCAGGAACGACAGCGCCCGCACCGCCTGGTCGATCTCCCACTTGCCGCGGTCGGCGAGGCTGCCCAGCCGGACGAACCGCGACGACCAGTGGGAGTCGGACGGCAGCTCGCCGGCCGCCTGCCGCGACAGCAGGCCCATCGCGACGAACAGCTGGCCGACGGTGTCGTGCAGGTCGGCTCCGATGCGCTCGCGCTCGCCCGTCACCGCCTGGTCACGAGCGGACTCCTCGACGGCGGTGCGCAGCGCCCGCCGCGTGGCGACCTCAGCCACCCCGCGACCGACGATCTCCAGGAACGATCGCTCCTCGGCTGGCAGCGACTGCGGGCGGACCCGCAGCGCCCCGATGGTGCGGGCGCCGACGCGCATGGGGACCGCGAGCAGCCCGTCGTCGATCGCGACACACCCCAGCTCGCGCCTCCACGCGTCGCGCTCGGTCGCGGTGGCCGTCGCGGCGTTGAGGCGGTCGCGCAGGGGGCGCTTGCGCAGCGCGATGCTGTCGACCTCGATGCCGTGCTGGGCGAGCAGCTCGTTGAGCTTGGTCACCAGCCGTGGCGCGTCCGCCCGCTCGGTGATGGCGGTGGACAGGGCGTAGAGCACCTCGAGGCTGAGCAGCTGGCGTCGGAGCCGCGTGAGCAGCGAGGCGCGCTCGAGCGCCGCGGCCGCGATGGCCGCCAGGGTCAGCGCCGCGCGACGCTCCTCGCCCCGGAGTCGCTGGCCTTCGCGCAGGCCCAGCAGCACCGCCCCGCGCGCGTGGCCGGCGCCGGACGGCAGCGGCAGCACGACGTGGCTGACGTCCTCGGCGCTGCCCACGATGCCGCGCAGCCACTGGTCGGGACCGAACTCGACCGGGTCGGGCCGCTCGGTCCACGCCTCGGTCACACGCTCGCGGATGTGGTCGGGGACGAGTTCGAACGGGACCGGCGCGACCTCCTCACCCACCCCGCGCGTCGCCAGCGTGGTGATCTGCGTGTGCTCGAGGTCGAACAGGGCGATGGCGCAGGACTCCGCGCCGGTGAGGTCGAGGTAGGCGTCCACGAGGGCGCCCGCGGCCTGCTCGGGCTCCAGCGTCGAGACGAGGGCCGCTCCCCCGCGTGCGAGCGCCTCCTGCGCTCGGGCGCGCTGCTTGGTGCTCTCGTAGAGCCGGGCGTTGCGGACGGCGACCCCGGCGTACGCCCCGATGGCATCCAGGGTGACCAGTTCGTGCACGCCGAAGCTGCGCGCCTGGGCGTAGTCGACCGCCATGAGCCCGCACGGCGTGCCGGCGGCGCGCAGGGGAACGAGCACCGCCGAGCGCACGTCGAAGCGCTCGACCCACGACCGCGGGATGAGCTCGCTGGCGGCCGGATCCTCGACCGCCACGGAGTTCTCGGACGTCAGCAGCTCCCACACGGGCGAGCGCGGGGGAACCCGGATCGAGCCCATCCCCCGGAACGCCGCCCACAGGTCGCCGTCGCTGGCGGTGGCGATGGAGACGGCGGGGCGGAGCAGGTGGCCCTCCAGCAGGAACAGGCTGCAGCGGTCGGCAGCGACCGCCTCCCGCGCCATGTCGCCCAGGAGCCGCAGGACCTCGTCCAGTTCCAGCGTCGAGTTCAGGGCCAGCGCGACGCGGTGCAGCAGGTCGCCGCCGAGGTGGCCGGGCGGGCCGCCCTCGGACGAGGACGCCCGCCCGCCACCGCTGGGCATGCCGACCAGCCGCGCCCCGCCCACGATCGCCTCCTGCACCGGGGATCCGTGGAGATCCCCTACTCACTGGTACGGACGAACCCCCCAGGCCGTAACGCGGCTGGCGCAACTGTTCTGCTGGCGCACACCCGGGCTCGGCAGCGCGCGACCCGGATCGGGGGCCTGTGGCGCGTTGCGGCGAGTCCGCCGGTGTGCGCTGTGCGGTGTTCGGCTCCTGCTGAGCGCACGTTCAGGCATCGGTTCTCGACCGTTTCCGCGCACCTTTCCGTCCATCGTTCGGGGGAAGCAGTCACCCGGCTATTGGGGTGAGTTCTCATCCTCTATTCGGGGTGATAACTCACCCCTTCTTCGGTCGGAACTCACCCTCTCGAGTGGCTGACGGGGGCCGGAAGATGCGGGGCTCGCTCGCGCGAACCGGCGCGTATACCACTGTAGGGACCGGTCTAGGCCATCTTCGCCCCGAGCCGAGAGGCCTGTAGTGCTACGAAGCACAGGCGGCCGCCGTATCCACATCACCGAGAACCGGATGAAAGGCCGAGCTATCGATCCGGGGGTTCTCCAGCACTAGTTGGGTGCGTAACTTCCCGAATGGAAGCGACGTTGACCCCGATGATCGGCCGCATGGCCGTCACCGGGGTCGGGAGGCAGCACCGATGACCGCACTCGCCATAGCCCCAGACGGCAGGGGGCACGTCGCGGACGGTGCACTGGCCCGAGCCCACCTCGCGGGTCAGCCGGAGGCGTTCGCGCGCCTGTACGAGCGCTTCTTCGCACGCCTCGTCGCGCTCTGCGTCCGACACGTCGTCGACACCGCGGCCGCCGAGGACCTCGCCCAGGAGACGCTGATGCGGGCACTGGAGGCGCTGGGCGACTTCGACCCCGACTGCCCGATGTGGCCCTGGCTGAAGCGGATCGCGACGAACCTGGCGATCGATCACGTCCGCAAGGACCGCCGGAGCATGCAGTGCGGGCTGCTCGACGAGGAGGAGCTGACCGACTACCTGGGGATGGTCGACGACACGCCACCGCAGGCGGACGATTTCACCGACGAACTCGCGGAGCGATGGCTCATCGAGTCGATCCTCGTCGAGGTACCCGTCCGTCAGGCGGCCGCGCTCGAACTGTGCTACCTCGGCGGTTGGGCACATCGGGGGGCCGCGGACCTCCTCGGGTTGGGCGACAACGCGTTCAAACAGTTGCTGTTCCGCGCGCGCCGGACGATGGCCGACGAGTACGTCCGCCGGAGGGGCCCCTGCCCCTCGCATCCGAGCCGTACCCGAGATCGGTCGGGGGAGTTCTCACCCCCATTTCGGGGTGAGGGCCCACCTCCGACGATGCGTCCCGGTAGTGGCCACGAGCCCTCGCGGGCCGCAGCCGATCGCTACCAGGTCGTGGCCTGAACGCCGTTCCGACCCCGTTCCGGGGCGATCGCGCGGCCGGCACGCGCGGTGGTTCGTCGACGGGGGGGTCAGTCACGCCCCCGGTCCACGAACACCCCCCGGGTGACAACCTCCCCCATCGCCGGGAGGATGTCCGCCGGGGCGTGGCGAATCTAATGCCAGCGGGAGGGCGCCTCCGGGGACACCTCGCCAGCGAGCAGGGACCGTCTCCGGCGCGACAGCCCCCTTCAGGGGAGCCGGACATGGACACGCAGACCAGGACCGGACCGAGCACCGGCAACACCTCCGAGGACGGCGCGCTCGTGCGTGCGGCGCTGGGCGGCGACAAGTCGGCCATGGACCTCCTCATCGAGCGGCACCGCCCTCGCTTGGTGGCCTTCTGCCGCCGACGCACCCGCGACCGCGACCTGGCGGAGGACCTGGCGCAGGAGGTCCTGCTCCGGGCGCTCGCGCACCTGGAGTCGTTCGATACCCGGCGGGCGATGTGGCCGTGGCTCAAGCACATCGCGGCGAACCTCGCGATCGACCACGAGCGCAAGCACTGCCGCGAGACGGTCGGGCTGCCCGACGCGGAGGCCGAGGCCGAGGTCGAGGTCGAGGTCGACCCGCTCGCGGCGATCGACGAGCGCTGCCTCGTCGACGAGGCGTTGAAGGACGTGCCGGCACGCCAGGTTGCCGCGCTGGAGCTGTACTACTTCGAGGACTGGAGCGCGACCGAGGCCGCGGCGTTCTTCGACACCAACCGCCGAGCCATGCAGCAGCTACTGCACCGCGCCCGCAACTCGTTCAAGGTCGCCTACGAGCACACCGGAGGTCGCGTCGCCGGCGGGTTCGCGCTGCCGTTCGGGGCGCGGATCCGTGAGCTAGTGGACCGCGCTCGAGCGAGGGTCGGGGCGTGGGAGGCGTCGTTGCAGACGGCTGGCGCCCCCTTCAGCGCCGCGACCGCCGGCATCGTCGCGGCCGCGACGCTGACGACCGCAGGCATGCTCCCCCAGCCACCTGCCGCTCCAGCCCACCCGTCGATCGACAGCCCGTCCTACGCCCTCGCCGCACAGCACACCGCCGTGGTCGACCACGTGTTATCCGCAGGACCCCAAGAGGTTGCCTACACCGATCGGCTCGCCGCCGCGTCCACCCTCGCGTCCTCGGACGACCCGACGGAGCCGGAGACCGTGCACCGCTTCTCGTTCACCGCTCCCGACGGGGCGGTTCTCGGCGACCCCACCGACGCCGACGCGGACGTCGAGCGTGACGAGCACAGGCGCAGCCTCAACTACCAGTTCGAGCGCCGCCTCCCCGCGGGACCTGGGGACACCGTGCGCGACGACGCCAACGTCGTCACGGTGTACTGCGAGGGAACCGGCGCGACGGCGTGTGACGCCGTTGATGGACTACCGGACCAGCCCTGAGTCTGCGTCGATCACGAGATCAGACAGAAGATGTTGGGGTTGAACGGGTCGGGGACATGGGCTCCGACGTCCCAGTAGAGGATGGGAGCAACGTCCGGGCCGAGTGGGCCAGCGCTAACGACGCTCGAGCAGCTCGTGAGGCACACCCAGTTCGTCAGGCCGACTGGACCGAAGCCGAGAACCTCGACCCAAGCCATCACGCAGAGACCACTCGGCGTCTCCTCGCTCTGCTCGTCCGCACGCGCGACACCCGGGGCGGCGAACAGCATCGCCGCAACGAGCGCTGCTACGGCTACGCGCATCCGTGTCCGTGATCGAGCGACCATCGTCGTTCCTTCCGGTGGGGGTACGGCACGCCTGCACTCATCGAGGACAACGACGCGTGCCGTCACTGGTCACATACGCCGATTGGCCCCCGTGCCGTCAAGGCCTCGACCATCCGGGTGGAGGGGTCCTCAACCCACCTCAGACCAGTTCTTCCCCCGATCGATGGAGGAGCACGCGCTGATACACGTATGCCCATCGAACGGGAGCAGTTCGGTCGTTGAGGAAGACCTACGGCTGGAGGAGGCGCGATCTGATCGCAGCGTCGCGGAGCGCTGCCTTGAACAGCGCGAACTCCTTCAAGGTGAACATGCCGTCGATCTCTCGGCGGCGGACCATGTCGACGAGGCGGCTGAGGTCGCCGGCGCGACCCAGCCAGCCGACTCCGTCGACCACCGCGAAGATGTACTGGCCCGGCAGTCGCACGTTCGCGACGTTCTTGATCTCGTCGGACGCGGCCGTGAGCTTCGATCCGGTGGAATCGAACCCCTTCACGGGGATGGCGATCTGGGCGTCGGTCCCCCCGCCGGGGATGGCGAAGTCACATGGGGCAGATTCGCCGCCCCGGCCGCCGAACTGGGTACGCGCTGCGTACGGTAGCCCTAGCCCCTCGATGACCTCCTCGACCCGATCTTCGAGAGCGCGGCCAGCGGAGACGGCTCCGCCGGCTGTGGACCTCGAGCCGGCGCGAGCGATCAGGACGTCGGCCAAGGTGTAGGTCTCGCCGCGGAGCTGCTCGGCGCGGTCGACGATGCCGAACTCCTCGTCGAGCATGTCGATGATCGTCTCCGGTTCGGTCCGAGCCCGCGTCTTCCACGCTTCGGAGCCCGTGTGATGATGAAGCTGGCGCTTGAACCGCTCTCGGCCCAACCCGACGAGCAGCGCGAGATCCGGGGGCGAGTCAGGATGCCGGCGGATCAGCTCGCACAGGACTCCCCGAGTCACCTCGGGAACGGCCTCCAGCTCGCCGACGAGGACGCGGATCCTCGTCTCGGTCTCGAGGTCGACATCCGATACGGCCGGGGCGATCTGTGAGAGGAGGCTCTTGTACCCGTCGACATCCCCCTCACCAGCGACGGGCACGTCGGCCTCCTAGACAGGTGCCAGCGCGTCGTGATGGGGTAGATCGTAGTTGGCGACGACGAGGTCCATGCTCCCGCGGTCAGCCGACTGCAAGGTGATGTCGCGTCGGGTCGGCAGGACGTACATGGAGAACTCGGCGTAGAGCTCTCTGACCAGTTCCGTGTCGGAGTTGGTCAGGAGCCAGCGCACGCCGTTGCGGTCCAGCTCTGCACAGAGCTCCGCGAGATCGCGTTGATCGGCTGGGCCGAACTGGTCCGCGGTGTACCGGGTGAAGTCGCCCCACGCACGGTCGGGCACGTAGGGCGGGTCCAGGTACACCCAGTCCCCGGGTTCGGCCTTCAGGAGGATCTCGCGGAAGTCGTCGTTGCGGATGTCCGCGGCCTGCAGAGCGGTCGCTGCCAACAACATCCCGTCGCGGTCGTAGATGCGGCGCGTCTCGTAATTGCCCCAGGGCACGTTGAACTGTCCCGACCGATTGACGCGCCAGAGGCCGCGGAAGGCCATCTTGTTGAGGTAGAGCGTGCGTGCGGCGCGTTCGGTCCTCGTCAACGTGGTGGGATCCTGGCTCCGAACCGCGAGGTAGTGCTCCTTGTGCTTCGGATGGTTGTCCACAGCGACCATCACCGCTGCCGCATCGCGCGCCACCTCCTGGAGGCACACGATCAGGTCGACGTTCGCGTCGGCGAGGACCGCCCGGTCGGGTAGGGCAGCGAAGAAGACGGCAGCGCTACCGCAGAAGGGTTCGATGTACATCTCGAAGCCGCCCGGAGGCGCCAGAGCTGCCAGCGTCTCGGCCGTCCTCGTCTTGCCACCAGCCCACTTGAGGAAGCTCTTCATCGAGGTCCTTGTCCGCGGTGCAAGGGTAAGCGCCGGCTGTCCGGAGCCCTGACAAGCACTCCGAACCCACCTTCGGTACAGAGCTTCCCAGGTGGGTGTGACAGTCCTCCGAACGCCCCGTCGATGTACCGGTTCTGTCGGTTCTGACCGACAGGACCGGCACACGGAACGCGGTCGATCAGCTCAGTAGGTGGGGATGCTGTCGTCGACCTGGCGGGCGTAGGCGTTGATGCCGCCCCAGAGGTTGAACGCCTTGAAGCCCGCGCCCCGCATCAGCTCCGCCGACACGTGCGAGCGCGCCCCGCTCTTGCACACCAGCACGTACGTCTTGGTCGAGTCGAACTCCGACAGCCGCCCCGGGAGCTGCTCGCGCGGGATCAGCTCCGCCTCCTCGAGCCGGCTGATCTCCCACTCGTGAGGCTCGCGCACGTCGATGAGGACGACGTCATCACGGTCGCGGTAGTCCGCCGCGTACTCGTCGGGCAGCAGCTCGTGGTCCTCGGCAGCGCCGGCCTCCTCACGGTCGTGGGCCGGGACGCCGCAGAACTCCTCATAGTCGATGAGCTCGGTGACCGTCGGGTTCTCGCCGCACACCGGGCAGTCGGGATCCTTGTTGACCTTGACGTGCATCCAGCGCTGCTCGAGCGCGTCGTAGAGGCCGAGGCGCCCGATCATCGGTTCCCCGATGCCGGTGATGAGCTTGATGCCCTCGGTCGCCTGCGCCGAACCGATGGTCCCGCAGATGATCCCGAGCACGCCGCCCTCGGCGCAGTTGGGGACCATCCCGGGCGGTGGCGGCTCGGGGAACATGCAGCGGTAGCAGGGCCCCTCCTTGGCGTAGAACACCGAGAGCTGGCCCTCGAAGCGGAAAATCGAGCCGTACACGTTGGGCTTGCCGAGCAGCACGCAGGCATCGTTGACGAGGTAGCGGGTCGGGAAGTTGTCGGTGCCGTCGATGACCACGTCGTAGGGTTCGATGATCTCGAGCGCGTTGTCGGACGTCAGGTACGTGGGGTGCTTGACGACCTCGACGGCCGGGTTGATCTCGTTGATCGCCTCCTCGGCGGAGTCGAGCTTGTGCCTGCCGATGTTGGAGGTGCGGTGGATCACCTGACGCTGCAGGTTCGACGCGTCGACCACGTCGTTGTCGACGATCCCGATGGTCCCGACGCCGGCGGCGGCGAGGTACAGCGCCAGCGGCGAGCCGAGCCCGCCGGTGCCGACGAGCAGCACCCGGGCGGCCTTCAGCCGCTCCTGGCCCGCCATGCCCACCTCGGGGATGATGAGGTGGCGGCTGTAGCGGGCGATCTCCTGGCGCGTCAGTGGCTCACGGCGATCGACGATGGGTTCCAACGCGGACTCTCTGCGGTCGGGGTGTCGTTGCACACAAGGGTACGCCTACGAGTGTGAACGGCCCCAGCCGGGGGCGGCCCGTCGGGGCGGGGGAACCGTGCGTTGCGCCGCCGTCGGAACGCGTACGTCTCAGCTGGGGACCTCGAAGTAGCTCATGATGCGCGGGGCGAACATGAGGTCGCCCTGGATCTTGAGCTTGCCCGCCATGAACAGGGCCGGACCGTTGGCCTGGCCGCTGACGAGCTTGAGGAAGTCGAGCAGGCCGAGGCGGAGCGTGACGCGGGGGTCGTCGGCCTGTCCCGGGCTCGCGGTGCAGGACCCATCGCGGATCGTCACGACGTGGTGGTGCGCGTCGCCCTCGTCCGCGACCACGAACTGCATCACGGCTTCGACACCGCTGGCCTTGTCCGCAAGGAACCGCTCCTCGAAGCCCTTGAAGACCCGGCCCAGGACCTGGCCGGTACCCACCGTTCGGATGGCCTGGAGCACGTCCTCGTCGCTCGACGTCTTCATCATGTCGGCGAACTGGTCGGGGGTGATGTCGTCGAGTGCGCCGGGTTCGATGGCGGAGTCGTCGCTCACGTTCGGCTCCTTCAGCGTTGGGCGAGGGTGCGGCC
>JAHWKY010000026.1 GCA_019347575.1 Actinomycetota bacterium
CACCGCCGTCGCCCGATCCGACGCCTGATCCGGTGCCGGAGCCGACTCCTGAGCCGGTCCCGACACCCCCGTCGCCTGACCCGACGCCTGATCCGGTGCCGGAGCCGACTCCTGAGCCGGTCCCGACGCCCCCGTCGCCTGATCCGACGCCGGAGCCCACTCCCGAGCCGACTCCGGATCCGACCCCCGCTCCGGAACCGTCGCCGCCCGATCCGGTGCCGGATCCGGTGGCCGCCGAGGACGTCGCCCGGATCGTGCAGCGGTGGACGGCCGTGCTCGAGGAGCTGCGGAGGCGCTCGATGCGCGTGCACGCGATCTTCTCGGAGGCCCGACCCCACGCGTTCGCCCGCGGCGTGCTGACCCTCGCGTTCCAGCCGCGCCACGCGGGCTTCCACGCGGAGGAGGCGAAGAAGGGCCACTACGCGGACACCCTCAAAGAGGCGGTCAAGACCATCCTCGGGGAGGACGTACGGGTGGACACGACCGTGCTCGACGAGGACGAGGAGGACCCCGGCGCTCCCTCGCGCGGCGCGACGGATCCCGTTGCGGTCGAGGACGACGAGGTCGCGGTCGTCGAGGCCGAGTACGCCCCGCCCGTCGATGCCGACGAGGCCGCTCAGACGGCAGCCGACCTGCTCGTCACCGAGCTCGACGCCGAACCCGTCGACTAGCCCCTCCACCCGAACGTGCGCATCGGGACCCGGGGGTAGCGGGTCGACCGGTACCCGCTGGTGGTGAGGCTCCACCACTGTGTGGGCACCCGGTCGCGAGATGCTCCGACGAGCTCGCTCCCTCGCCTCGGGGCCTTGACAGATACATACGCGATATGCATACTGCGTATGTACCCAGGAGAGCGCGTGAGCGTCAAGGATGGCCTGCTGGCTCTGCTGAACGGCGAGGCCAAGCACGGCTACCAGCTCAAGGTGGACTTCGAGTCCTCCACGGGCGGGGCGTGGACGATCAACATCGGCCAGGTCTACACCTCCTTGCAGCGTCTCGAGCGCGATGGCCTGGTCGAGCTCGCCGAGGACGACGGTGAGCGCAAGAGCTACCGGCTGACCGAGGCAGGGCGCGAGCACCTCGAGAGCTGGCTGCTCGGCCCAGTCGATCGGTCAACTGACACCCGCGACGAGGTCGTCATGAAGATCCTCCTCGCCGCGAGCACCGACGCCGGTGATCCCCTCGCGGTCATCGCCGCGCAGCGCACCGCCACGATGGGGGCCCTGCAGACCTACACCCGTCAGAAGGCCTCCGACGAGGGTGACCTCGCCTGGCTCGTCCACCTCGACCGTCTCATCCTGCGCTGCCGTGCAGAGCTCGACTGGCTCGACCTCGTCGAGGAGCGCCTGCACCACGCCGGGAACGGCCGATGAACGCACTCCGAACGCGAAGGAGCACACCGTGACCGCAGTCCTCGAACTCGCCGGCGTCTGCCGTCACTACCGCGACGGCGACCGGCTCGTGGCGGCTCTGGACGGAGTCGACCTCGAGATCCACCCGGGGGAACTCGTCGCGATCACCGGCCGGAGCGGCGTCGGCAAGTCCACCCTCGTCAACCTCGCCGGTGGCCTGGACCGACCCACCGCCGGCAAGGTGTTGATCGAGGGCACCGACCTCACCACCCTCGGCGCCAACGACCTCGCGGCCGTCCGACGGCGGCACCTCGGGTTCGTCTTCCAGTCCGGCAACCTCATCCCGACGCTCACGGCGGTCGAGAACGTCGCGTTGCCACTCGAACTGGACGGCGTTTCGGTCCGGGATGCTCACGACGAGGCGCGCGCGGCCATCGCCTCCGTCGCCGACCCGGCGCTCGCCGACCGCTACCCCGACCAGCTCTCGGGCGGCGAACAGCAGCGCGTCGCGGTCGCGCGGGCGTTGACGGGCCGCCGTCGTCTCTTGCTCGCCGACGAGCCGACCGGTGCCCTGGACGAGGTGAGCGCCGAGGGGGTGCTGCGCCTGATCCGGCAACGGTGCGATGCCGGCGCATCGGCGCTGATGGTGACCCATGATCCGGCGCAGGCTGCCTGGGCCGATCGCATCGTGCGACTCCGCGACGGGATCATCGAATCCGTCGTCGAGACCAGCCGCGACGTGGAGGTGGTGCGGTGACGCCGGCTCTGTGGCGCATCGCACGACGGTCCGCGTGGACGTCGAAGCGGCGCAGCTTCCTCATCGTCATCCTCATCGCGCTGGCGGTCGCCGGTGCGGTCGCTGCGGCCGTCGGAGTGCGTTCGGGCCAGGTCCCGCTCGATCAGCAGCTCGCCGCCCGGTACGGCACCGCCGACCTGCGCGTCGATCTGTTCCGCCACGGTGTCAGCTACGGGGACCTTCCGCCGCAGTTGCAGGCGGTGGTTGACGATCGCTACGGCGGACCCGTACCCGAACTCACCGCGGCGGCCGTCCAGACCGTGCTCGACCGCGAGCTGTCCACCCGGGCCGAGGTCCTGCGTTACGAGGAGACGTACCTGGTCAGCGACGAGTTCGACGCGATGATCTCGACCATCGACCCGACCGCCGGCCTGGCCGCAGGCCGGCTCATCACGCCGGGTCCCGCCCCCGGCCCCGGCGAGACGCTGGTCTCTCCCAGCCTCCTCGAGGCGCTCGACGTGGGCGTCGGCGACCGTGTCGAGCTGCCGGGCCTCGCGCAGCTCGAGGTCGTCGGCACGGCGGAACCCGCCGATGTGCTCGGGATGGGCCTCGCCGTGGTCCACCCCGAGGACGCCCTGCCCGCCTTCCTCTGGGGTCGGACCACCGTGTGGCTGGTCGGTGGGCTGGGAGAGGAGGAGGCCGCCGAGTTCGGTGCGCGACTCGACACGCTGCTCAACCGGCAGGAGGATCCGGTTGTCGGCGGACCCGCACCACCCCATCACGTGTCCGTCACCTCGCGTGCCCAGGAACGGGGTTGGATGGTGGAGAGCACCCAGATGCTCAGCCAACCTCCCTTCGTCGGCGCGATGGTCGGGGCGGTTCTGCTCGCGCAGGTCGCCCTCGTCGCCGCCGCGGCCTTCGCGACGGGGACGCGCCGGCGACTGCGCGAATTCGGGCTGCTCTCCGCTGGGGGCGCCTCCCCCCGCCACGTCCGCGCACTGGTCCTCCGCGAGGCCGGCGTCCTGGGGACCGTCGGGGCGCTGGCCGGCATCGTGCTCGGCGTGGTGGCGGTCCGGTTCGCCGAGCCGCTCATCGAGGCCTTCACCGCGCGCCCCCTCGCCGGGTACCGCTGGCACGTCGCGGACCTGGTCGTCCCCGCCCTCGTCGGGGTCGTCGCCGCGGTCGCGGCGGCCTACCTGCCCGCCCGAACCGTCGCGCGCGTTCCGGTGGTAGCCGCCTTGGCGGGGCGCGCACCGATCGGACGCGTTCCGCGTTGGGTCGCCCCGCTCGCGCTCGTCGCCTCCGCGAGCGGGTTGCTGCTCCTCGGCTCCGTCATCCGCTCGGCGCGGTACGGCAGCAGCCGGTCCGCGCTCATCGCACTCGGAACCATCCTCGCCATCGGCGGGGCGGCCGGCCTGGCATCCCCGATCATCGGCGTGGTCGGTCGCGTCGCCGACCGACTGAGGCTGCACGCTCGGCTCGTGACCCGGGATGCCGCCCGTCAGCGGACCCGCAGCGCCGCAGCGGTCGCGGCGCTCACCGTCGTGTTCGTCGCCCCCGTCGCTGCCGCGACGGTCGTGGCGTCGGAGGCGGACGCGGTGGCGGGACGCTCCGCGGCCGCCGGCCGCGAGGACGTTGCGATCGTGACCGGCCCGTCGTACGCCGACATCCAGCTGCCGCCCACCGCCGAGATGGTCGAGACAGCCAAGGCCTCGCTGCCCGTCGCCACCGAGCGTGAGACGCCGGTGTCTGTGCTCGGGCGGTCGGAGCGCGAGTGGCTGTACCTCGAGATCGGCTCGAGCGAGGCCGCTGGCGTCGTCTACGGCGTCCAGCCCGGTCTTCTCACCCCCGGGGCCGCCCAGCTCCTCGGCCTCGACGAGATCACGCCGGGGACGGTGGTGCTCACCAACGGGTCGTCCATCGATGACCTCGTCGGTGCCGGTGACTCCCTCGTCCTCGGGATCGAGGCGCCGGACGCCGACGACCCCGCCCCGACCCGGCTGCAAGCCGTCCGCGCCCCGACCCCGGTGGCGGCGTACGGCCTGCCCGAGGTGCTGCTCGCGCCCGATGTGGCGCAGCGGCTCCGGCTCGAACCCGTCGGGGCGGTGGTCGCGCTCGAACTCGCTCGCCCGCTCACGGATCCGGAGGCCGATGCCGCGCAGCGCTCCGGGGGGACCACGCTGTGGGGGCTGAACCTCGCGCCTCCGCACGGGGTCGGTGGCAACCCGCTGGTCCCGATGGCGATCGTCGCCGGCATGGCGATCCTCCTCGCGATCGTGATCACCGCGATGACGACCGCCCTGGCTGCCACCGAGTCCGATCGCGACCTCGCGCTCGTGACCGCGGTCGGCGCGGAGCCACGCCTGCGACGGCGCTTCCACGGCCTGCAGGCGTGGTACCACGCCGGCATCGCCGCCATCGTCGCGACGCCGGTGGGGATCCTGCTCGTGGCCGCCACGCGCCGCTCGGGCCCGGTCGGGGACCCGCTCGTGGTGCCCTGGGCGGTGCTGATCGGCATCGTCGTTCTCTCCCCGTTGGTCGTCGGCGCGGTGTTCCGCCTCGTGATGCGCCCCGCTCCCGTCGGGGCGCCGGGGCGGCGCCTCGCCTGAACGAATGCGGGCGGTCGTCCGCGCTGGAGGTAGGCGGGCTCGGTCCGGGGGTGGGCGGGGGGTCGGCGGGGCGGGGGTAACCTCGGTCGCATGTACGAGGGCGCGGTCCAGGACCTGATCGACGAGCTCGGGCGGTTGCCCGGGGTCGGACCCAAGTCCGCCCAGCGCATCGCCTTCCACCTGCTCCAGGCCGACGCCGTCGACGCCAAGCGCCTCGCCGAGGCCATCACCCGCGTGAAGGACACCGTCCGCTTCTGCGCGCGCTGCTGGAACATCGCCGAGGCCGAGGAGTGCCGCATCTGCCGCGACGCGCGGCGTGACGACACCTACCTGTGCATCGTCGAGGAGCCCCGCGACGTCATCGCGATCGAGCGCACACGCGAGTACCGCGGCCGCTACCACGTGCTCGGCGGGGCGATCTCGCCGATCGACGGCATCGGCCCCGACCAGCTGCACATCAAGGAGCTGATCGGCCGCCTCGACACGGAGCCGATCGCGGAGGTCATCCTCGCGATGAACCCCAACGTCGAGGGCGAGGCGACCGCCAGCTACCTCGGCCGGCTCATCGGCCCGCTCGGGGTCCGCGTCACCCGGCTCGCCAGTGGCCTGCCGGTCGGCGGCGACCTCGACTACGCCGACGAGGTCACGCTGGGGCGGGCGTTCTCGGGGCGCCGCGAGGTCTCCGCCTGATCGCAGTCCGCGTCGCTATCCGTCGTTCCGGTGGTTGAGCAGGACGCCCTCCAAGAGGAGGCCAACCCGGACCATCGTGCGGTTCGTGGGATACTCGTTCGATGGAGTCGACACCGCGCGATCGCCTGCCGTACACCGACGCCGACGTCGAAGCGGCAACCACGTGGGTTCGAGATATCTGTTCCAGCCTGCCAGAGCTGACCGAACGCCTGAGCCACGGGGCGTTGACCTTCTTCGTACGTGGGAAGCGGACCTTGTGCTACCTCACTGACGACCACCACGGCGACGGACGTCTCGCGGTGGTCTGCCCAGCAGCTCCGGGTGCCCAGCAGGAGCTCGTCGAGTTGGACCCAGAGCGTTTCTTCCGACCGCCATATGTCGGTCACCGCGGATGGATCGGACTTCGGGTCGACATCGATCCTGACCGGGACGAGGTTGCGACTCTACTCACCGAGGCGTACCGCCTCGTCGCCCCGAAGGCGCTCGTCCGCAAGCTGGACGACGCCCGGTCGGACCGGGGGTAGCCCGTAATCCTGCTCCGTACGGTCAAGAGGATCGATGGCTCGCACCGCGAGGTTCGTCGCCCCGCCGTACTCGCCTACGCTTCGCTCACGTCGACTTCCCTCTCGAGCGCCGTTGCGCGCCAGGAGACCCACTCCGTGACCGATATCGTCTCACCTCCCACGCCGGCAACGCCGGCGCCTCCCCCCTTGAGGGGGGAGGCGTGACGGATTCCTCCCACCTCATCGCGCCCCACGGCGGGGCGCTCGTGGATCTGACCGTCGCCGCCGGCCGCGCGGTGGAACTCAAGGAGGCGTCGCGGGACTGGCCGAGTTGGGACCTAACCGACCGCCAACTGTGTGACCTCGAGCTGCTGGCGAACGGGGCGTTCTCGCCACTCACCGGGTTCCTCGGCCAGGCCGACTACGAGCGCGTCCGCGACGAGATGCGGCTGGCCGACGGGACCCTCTGGCCGATGCCGGTCACGCTCGATGTCACCGAGGAGTTCGCCGACGAGGTGGCCGTCGGGGGGCACGTCGCGCTGCGCGACCCCGAGGGCACGATGCTGGCGGTCCTGCACGTCACCGACCGGTGGACGCCGGACAAGGACCTCGAGGCGGAACAGGTCTTCGGAACCACCAGCACCGAGCATCCGGCCGTGGCGTACCTGCAGCAGACCGCGGGCGAGGTGTACCTGGGCGGATCGATCGAGGCGCTGCAACTGCCCAACCAGTACGACTTCAAGGACCTGCGCAAGACCCCCGCGCAGGTCCGCGCCGACTTCGCGCGCAACGGCTGGACCCGCGTCGTGGCGTTCCAGACCCGCAACCCGATGCATCGCGCCCACGTCGAGATCACGATGCGCGCCGCGAAGGAGGTCGAGGCCAACCTGCTGATCCAGCCCGTGGTGGGGATGACCAAGCCCGGCGACGTGGACCACTTCACCCGGGTCCGCGTCTACCGCCACATCGTCAACCACTACCCGCCGGGGACGGTCGACGTGGCGCTGCTGCAACTCGCGATGCGCATGGGCGGCCCGCGCGAGGCGGTGTGGCACGCCATCATCCGCAAGAACCACGGCGTGACCCACCTCATCGTCGGTCGCGACCACGCCGGTCCCGGCAGCGACTCCTCGGGCGAGCCCTTCTACGGGCCCTACGACGCGCAGGAGCTGCTCAGCCAGCACACCGACGAGCTCGGGGTGCAGATGGTGCCGTTCAAGATGATGGTCTACGTGCCCGACAAGGACGCCTACCAGCCCGTCGACGAGATCGACGAGGGCACACGGACGTTGTCGATCAGCGGGACCGAGCTGCGCGAGCGCCTCGCCTACGGCCGCGAGATCCCGGAGTGGTTCACCTTCCCGGAGGTCGTCGAGGAACTGCGGCGCACCCACCCGCCCCGCGCGAAGCAGGGCTTCACGGTGTTCCTGACCGGCCTGTCCGGTTCGGGCAAGTCCACGGTCGCCAACGTGCTGGTCACCAAGCTGCTGGAGGTGGGCGGCCGGCCCGTCACCCTGCTCGACGGTGACATCGTCCGCAAGCACCTCAGCAGCGAGCTGGGGTTCTCGAAGGAGCACCGCGACCTCAACATCCAGCGCATCGGCTTCGTCGCGTCCGAGATCACCAAGAACGGCGGCATCGCCGTGTGCGCCCCGATCGCCCCCTACGACGCCGTGCGCGAGCAGGTCCGAGCGCTGGTCGAGGAGACCGGCGGCGGGTTCGTACTGGTGTACGTCTGCACGCCCCTCGAGGTGTGCGAGCGGCGCGATCGCAAGGGCCTGTACGCCAAGGCACGCGCCGGCATCATCACCGGGTTCACCGGCATCGACGACCCCTACGAGGAACCCGCTGACGCCGAACTCGACATCGACACGACCGACACCACACCCGAGGAAGCGGCCAACCGGATCCTGCTGCACCTCGAGCGCGAGGGCTACTGGGGCGCGCAGAGCGGCTGAGCACGCGAGACGTCGACGGACCGGGGCCGACCGGACCGGAGGAGAGGCGACGTGACGACCGTCCGGGTGAGCATCGAGCTGCCTCAGGCGCCGGAGACCGTGTTCGCGTTCCTCGCCGACCCCACCAACGACCCGTCGTGGTGCTCCGCGGTACCGACGACAGAGTACGTGGGGGGTGCGCCGGCCGGCGAGGTCGGGGCGCGCTACCGGTTCACGGAGGGCTTCAAGCCGGAGAAGGCGCTGGCTGGCGAGGTCGAGATCACCGCGCTCGAACCACCCCGCCGCATGGAGAGCGTCGCGACGACGCCGCGTCGTCGCTACGTCCTCACCTACGAGCTCGAGCCCACTCCCGGGGGTGGTACGCGCCTGACCCAGACCGCGCAGGCACGTTTCGCGGGAGCGGCCGGCCGCTTCACCGGACTGTTCAAGCCGCTGATCGCGCTGCAGTACCGGCGCCAGTTCCGCGCCCTCGCCCGGGTCCTCGCAGACCGAGGCTGAGACCCACGGTCGCGCCGCGGCCCGGTCGCGCGGGCCCCCCACCCTGGGCCACGAGCGCACAGCGCTCCGTGTTCAAGTGCTCACAGAAAGTTACCGATACCTCTCCTGTGCCGTCGAACGACGTCCGAAGAGGGTGTGCGCGTGTCCGTCCGATCGATCCGAACCGCCGTCGCCGTGCTGGCGACCGTGCTGACGCTGCTGCCGCTGGGTGTCGCCCAGGCGGGCGGCTCACCGGGTCTCGCCCCGCTCGACGAGGTCGCCTACGAGGGGCTGATCAACGGCGAACGAGCCAAGGCCGGGCTGCGCCCCCTCACCGTGCACCTGCAGCTCACCCGCATCGGCCGTGGACACTCCGGCGTGATGGCCGCTGACTCCGACCGTGGTGGCAGCTGCGGCGACGGGCGGACTCTGCGCCACCGCAACCCCCTCGACGGCGGCGTCACCGAGAACTGGCGCAGCCTGCGTGAGAACGTCGGCTGCGGCAGCGGGACGCTCGGCTCGCCCGAGTCGCTGCACCAGGGCTTCATGAACTCCCCGGGTCACCGTGCCAACGTCCTCGCGCCCGACGTCGAGCACGTCGGCATCGGGGTCGTGGTCGACAGCAGGGGGACCACGTGGGTCACCCAGATCTTCATGGGCGGCGGCACGCCACCGGTCCTGACCGCGATCGGCGAGGGACTGAAGGCCAGCCAGGTCACCTTCCCGACCGACGACCGCCCCGACTTCATCGTTGTCTCGCGCGCCGATCTGTTCGCCGACTCGCTCGGCGGCGCAGCCCTGGCCGGTGGGGACGCCCCGGTGCTGTTCACCGACGGCCCGACCCCCGCCGAGCCCCAGCCGGTCCTGCGCCCCGACACGCGGGTCGAGATCGACCGCCTCCTGGGTGGCAGCGGCCGCGTGTACCTGCTCGGAGGTCCGGACGCGCTGAGCCCTCGAGTCGAGTCGGAGCTGCGGGGCGCGGGCTACGACGTCAAGCGACTCGCCGGCGCGACGCGCGTGGAGACCGCGATCGCGATCGCCGACGAGACCGTCAAGCTGCGCGGCACCCCCGACAAGATCGCCGTCGCCTACGCGTGGAACTGGCCCGACGCCATCACCGGTGGCGCGGCCGCTGGTCGCAACGGCGTCCCGCTGGTCCTGGTCGACACGAACGCGGTTCCCGCAGCGACCGCTTCGTTCCTCGCCCGCCATCCTAAGGCCGAGCGCCTCGTGCTCGGAGGTTCGGTCGTCGTCAGCGACCGCGTCCTGCGCGACGTGTCGGGTCAGCGCCTCGCTGGCGCGACACGCCACGACACCGCCCTCGCGGTCGCCGACGGCCTGTTCGGCGCGGTCGGATCACGCGTGGTCGTGATCGACGGCTGGGACCCCGACGGATGGGGCAGGGCCCTGGCGTGGAGCGCCTACGCCGTGCGCAACGGCGCCCCGACGATCCTGGTCAACGACGACGTGCCCAGCAGCGTGGCCAACTGGCTGGCAGCCCAGGACGACGGTGTCGTTCCGCTGTTCGGCAGCGCGGTGACCAGCAGTGCACGGTCGGCGGTGGAGCAGCTGCTCGCCAGCTGACATCCTGGGGGCATGCGCCTCTACACCGACCGTGAGGAAGCTGGCCGCGAGCTCGCTGCCGCGCTACGCGACCTAGAGCTCGACGACCCCCTGATCCTCGGTCTTCCGCGCGGCGGCGTGCCGGTGGCACGAGAGGTCGCGGACGAGCTGGACGCCCCGCTCGACGTGCTCGTGGTGCGCAAGATCGGTGCGCCCGGCCACGCCGAGTACGGCATCGGCGCCATCGGCGAGGAGGACGTCGAGGTCCTCGACGACGACGCCATGCGAGCGCTCCGCCTCGGTCGCGCCGACCTCGAGGCCACCATCGCGCGCGAGCGCACCGAGCTGCAACGTCGGGTCCGGCTCTACCGCGGCGACCGTGCCCCGACCTCGCTGCGGGACCGGACCGTCGTGATCGTCGACGACGGGCTCGCCACCGGCAACACCGCTCGCGCTGCGGTCGCCGTCGTGCGCCAGCGCGGTGCGGGGCGAGTGGTCGTCGCGGTGCCGGTCGGGGCACCCCAGAGCGTCGACGATCTGCGCCGCCTCTCCGACGAGGTGGTGTGTCCCCACGCACCGCGCAGCTTCCGCGCCGTCGGCAGCTGGTACGGCGACTTCCACCAGGTCACCGACGAGGAGGTCCAGTCGCACCTCGCCGCCTGAGTCGGGATCGTGCCCGCGGTGGAGGGCGGGGAGGTGGTGGCGGTTACGTTGCTGCGGCTCCGCTCGAGGTCGACGACGGTGCCGTCCCCTCGTCCATCATCCGCGGAAGCGCAGCTCGGCGCGCCAGGCGGCACCGATGCGGCCCAGCACGACGTCCTCGGTCGGCACATCGGTGGGCACCGGTGATCGGGTCAGCGTCGCGGGGATGAAGCCCATCTGCCCCGACAGGCCGCCGTCGAAGCGGTCGCTGAGCGACAGCTCCGACACCCCCATGCCGGTGAGGTCGAGAGCGCGTAGGGCGCGCCGCACGAGTCGGGCGAGCAACTCGTCGTCGACGGTCGTCTCGAGGTCGATGGGCTGGACCGTCACCAGCTCTCCCTCGGGCACCGTCGCGAACAGCGACAGCGCGCCGCGCACCGCCTGTGCGATGCAATCGGCACGGGTGGCGCCCCACGCGCGCACGTAGAGGGTGTCCTCGTCGACCTCCACCCGACCGGGACGTGCTTCCGCGTCCCACGACCGCTCATCACGCTCGACGTCGTCGGGCTCGGTCTGCACGCCGGGTTGGACCGCCGCGACATCGGGACCCTCGATGTCCCCGGAGTCCGGCTGGGGTGACGGCGGTGCGGGGTGGGCCAGCGGTTCGGTGGTCGGGGGCGCGGGGCGGGCCAGCGGTTCGGTGGTCGGGGGCGCCGGGGGAGCCGCCGTGGCGGCCCCCAGCAGCAGCAGCGCCGCCGCAGCGGTGGCGACCAGCGATCCGCTGGTGATCTCGCCCTCTGGGCCCAGGGCCAGCCAGGCGACCACGAGGACGGCAGCGGCGACCGCGCTGGCGGCTCGCGGCCAACCGTGGTCATCGATCAGCGCGGCGATGCCCGGGACGATCGCGAGCGCGATGAGCGCGACCGCGAGCGTGGGTAGACCCGTGCCCTCGCCCCACGACAGCAGACCGAGGTCGAGGGCCACGCGACCATCCGCCGTCCACGGCAGGAAGGCGCCGGCGACCAGCAGGCCGGCGCCGATCAGGCCGAGCGCCCGCCCGATGCTCCAGCTCGGGGCGGTACCCGATGGTGACGCCATGGCTCCAGCGTAGGGCGCGGTGTCCCTGGAGGCGGCCGCTGTGCGGGTGGCCGTGCACACGGTCAGCCACCTCTGCCGTACCCTCAACGCCCGGATCGTGCGCCTTCTCCCGGAGTCCCGCGTGGCCATCGTCGTGCAGAAGTTCGGAGGCACCTCGGTCGGCGACGTGGAGCGGATCCAGCGCGTGGCCGACCGCATCGCGCGCCGGCGCCAGGACGGCGACGACGTCGTGGTCGTGGTCTCGGCCATGGGGGACACGACCGACCAGCTCGTCGCGATGGCCGAGCGCATCTCGCCGGCGCCACCCGGACGCGAGCTCGACATGCTCCTGACCGCAGGGGAGCGCATCTCGATGGCGCTGCTCGCCATGGCTCTGCACGAGCGCGACATCGAGGCCAAATCGTTCACCGGATCGCAGGCCGGGATCATCACGGATGCCGCCCACGGCCGTGCCCGCATCGTCGACATCACCCCGGGGCGGGTCCAGGAGGCGCTCGACGCCGGCCACGTCGTGATCGTCGCGGGATTCCAGGGTGTCAGCCAGGACACCAAGGACGTCACCACGCTCGGACGGGGCGGGTCCGACACGACCGCGGTCGCCCTCGCGGCGGCGCTCGGGGCGGAGGTGTGCGAGATCTACACCGACGTCGACGGGGTGTTCACCGCCGACCCGCGGTTGGTACCCGACGCTCGTCGTCTCGACCGCGTCACCTACGAGGAGATGCTCGAGCTCGCCGCCCAGGGGGCACGTGTCCTGCAGGTCCGTTCGGTCGAGTTCGGACGCAACTACGGGGTCACGATCCACGTGCGCTCCTCGTTCAGCGAGGACGAGGGCACGTGGGTCGGCCCGGAAGGAGAAGCCGACGTGGAAGACGCCATCATCTCCGGAGTCGCGCACGACACCAGCGAGGCGAAGATCACCGTCCAGGGCGTCGTCGACAAGCCCGGCGTCGCCAAGACGCTGTTCACCGCGCTCGCCGACGCCGGTGTCTCCGTCGACATGATCGTGCAGAACGTCTCGGAGGCGCAGCACACCGACATCTCGTTCACCGTGCCACGGGCCGAGGCCGAGTCCGCCGGCGAGATCGTCAAGCGCATCGGGGACGAGGTCGAGGCCGCCGGCGTCACGGTGGACGCGGCGATCGCCAAGGTCTCGCTGGTCGGCGCGGGCATGAAGACCCACAGCGGCATCGCCGCCCGCATGTTCGCGGCGCTCGCTGGGGCGGGCGTCAACATCGAGATGATCAGCACGTCGACGATCCGGATCTCGGTCGTCATCGACGAGTCGGACGTCGAAGCGGCCGTGCGAGCCATCCACGCCGAGTTCGAGCTGGGCGCCGATGTGCGCGAGGAGGTGGGAGCATCCGGCAACGCCGGCCCCTCCCCCCTGAGGGGGGAGGCATGAACCATCCTCCTCGGATCGCCATCGTCGGAGCCACCGGCGCGGTCGGGTACGCGATGCGTCGGCTCCTCGACGAGCGCGACTTCCCTCTCGCCGACGCCCCGATCTTCATCGCGAGCGAGCGCTCCACGGGGCGGAAGCTGCCGTGGCGCGACGGCGAGGTCACGGTCCAGGCCCTGTCATCCCAGATCTTCGACGGTGTCGACATCGCGATCTTCAGCGCCGGCGGTTCCACGTCGAAGCAGTGGGCGCCGGTCGCCGCCGAGCGGGGCGCGGTCGTGATCGACAACTCTTCGGCGTGGCGCATGGACGACGGCGTGCCGCTCGTCGTCACCGAGGTGAACCCTCAAGCGGCGGGGCGGCGACCCAAGGGCATCATCGCCAACCCAAACTGCACGACGATGGTGCTGATGGTCGCCGCCAAGCCGTTGCACGAGGCGTTCGGCCTGACCGACGTCGTGGCCACGACCTACCAGGCGGCGGGCGGGGCGGGACAGTCCGGCATCCGCGAGCTCGCGGAGCAGGCGAGCAAGCTGCTGGCCGACCCGGACCTGCTCGTGACCGACGGCCCTGCGGCGCTCCGCAGCGTCGAGGCGGAGCAGTTCAGCAAGCCGATCGCGTTCAACGTGCTCCCGCACTGCGGCGACTTCGCGGACGAGCGCTACACCGTCGAGGAGTGGAAGCTGGTCCACGAGTCGCGCAAGATCCTCGAGCTGCCGGCCCTCCGCGTGTCGCCGACGTGCGTCCGCGTGCCGGTCTTCGTCGGGCACTCGATCGCGGCCCGGATGACGTTCGTCGAGCTGCCTGACCGCGACCGCGCGGTCGCGGCGCTCGAGGCGGCCCCCAACCTCCGCGTCGTCGACGGGGTCGATGTGGACGGCGAGGAGCTCGCCTACCCCTCGGCGCTCGACGGTGCCGGGGTCGACGAGGTGCTCGTCGGGCGCGTCCGAATCGATCTCGCCGATCCCCAGGCGCTGAACCTGTGGGTGACGGGCGACAACCTCCTCAAGGGCGCCGCCCTCAACGCCATCCAGATCGCCGAGCTCCTGCTCGACGAGGCCTGAGGCCGCCCGCCGCTCAGGGCGGTGAACTGCTCCCACTGGCGGTCAGGAGGCGTCGACCTTGCTCGCCGCGCCGACCGGGTCGGCGGTCTTCGCCAGCAGCGCCCCGATGGTGGCCTGGTCGGCGGGGCGCGCGAACAGGTAGCCCTGGCCGAGCTGGCAGCGCAGCTCACGGAAGCGGCTGAGCTGCTCGTTGTGCTCGATGCCCTCGGCGACGGTCTCCAGGTGGAGCGAACGACCGAGCTCGATGATCGCGCGGACGAGGGCCGGGCTCTGGGTGCCCTTGCTCATGCCGTCGATGAACGAGCGGTCGATCTTCAGCACGTCTATGGGGAAGTTCTGCAGGTAGCTGAGCGACGAGTAGCCGGTGCCGAAGTCGTCGATCGCGATGCGCACCCCGAGCTGACGCAGCTGCGTGAACACCTCCATCGTAGCCTGGGTGTCCTGGAGCAACGCGCCCTCGGTGATCTCGAGCGTGAGGCTCTCCGCGGGCAGCCCGGCAGCGTCGAGCGCGGCGCTCACGTCCTCGACCAGGCACCCGGCGGCAACGTGGCGCGCTGAGACGTTGACCGAGATGTACAGCGGTGGGTGTGACGGGAACGCCTCCTGCCACGCCTTCAGCTGGCTCGTGGCCTGCTCGAAGACCCACCGGCTCAGCGGGATGATGAGGCCGCTCTCCTCGGCGACGGGGATGAACTCGCCGGGCGGCACCATTCCGCGCTCGGGGTGGTGCCAGCGGATCAGCGCCTCGACACCGACGACCTTGGCCGTCTCGAGCACCACGATGGGCTGGTAGAACAGCTCGAACTGATCGTCCTCGACCGCGTGCTGCAGGTCGGCCTCGAGCTCCAAGCGCTGGACGACCGAGACGTGCATCTGCGGCTCGAAGATCTCGTAGTCGCCCTTGCCGGTGTGCTTCGCCATGTACATCGCGATGTCGGCGTTGCGCAGCAGCTCCTCGGCGTCGGCGGCCTCGGGCGAGAACGCGATGCCGATGCTGGCGTCGATGCGGACCTCCTTCCCCTGCAACGTGATCGGACGGCGCAGCGCCTCGAGCAGACGCGTCGCGACGCGGGCCGCGCTGGCGTCGTCGCGGACCTCTTCGAGCAGGATCGCGAACTCGTCTCCGCCGAGCCGGGCGGGCGTGTCGGACTCGCGGATCGTGGCCTGGATGACCTTGGCGACCTCGACCAGCAGCTCGTCACCGGCGGCGTGGCCGAGGGTGTCGTTGACGACCTTGAAGCCGTCGAGGTCGAGGAACATCACCGAGAAGGGGTTCTTGGAGCGGCTCGCGCGCGCGACGGTGTGGGCGACGCGATCGCGGAACAGGGCGCGGTTCGGCAGGCCGGTGAGGGTGTCGTGGAACGCGCGGTACTCCAGCCGCTCCTCGAGGACCTTGCGGTCGCTGACGTCGCGGGTGTTGAGCACGAAGCCGCGGATGTTGCGATCGAACAGCAGGTTGTGGCAGTTGGACTCGACCGGCAACCAGCGTCCGTCCTTGTGGCGGATGCGGTTCTCGATCATGCCGACCGCGCCGGCCTCGCCTGCCATCTGCTCCACGAACGCCAGCACGCGCGGTAGGTCCTCGGGGTGCAGCAGCTGGAGGTACTCCTGGCCGAGCATGTCCTCCTCGGAGTAGCCGAGGACGCCGGTCGCCGACGGGCTCATGTACTTCACGCGGGCGTCACCACCGATGACCACGATGGCGTCGGAGCTGTACTGGACCAGGCCACGGAAGCGCTCCTCGCTGGCACGCAGTTCGGCCTCGGCGAGCTCCTTGGTGCGCATCATGATGCGGATCTGCTCGGCGACCACGACCAGCGCCCCCGAAGCCACGAGGGCAACGCCGTGCGTCGAGGCGTCGGGTACGTAGTTGGGGACGATGCCGAGGACGATGCCGAGCTGCGCCGCGGTGGTGGCGACCAGGGACCAGGCCAGGGCGGGGCGGATCGTCCGCGCGCCACCGCGTCTGAGGCCGTCGGCGAGGGTGAGCAGGTGCCCGAAGGCGCCCACGAGGGGCCCCCACCCCGTTGCGTAGGCGACGGCGGTCACGATCGCGACCCGCACGGCCAGCCACCCGTGCAGGCGCGACCGACCGGTTGCGTCGCGCCAGACGCGCGGGATCGAAGTTGTCGTGCTGCTCATCTCACACCTCGCGGCTCCGGACTCGGGCCGAGCGCCGCCCGGCCCGCATGGAGCTCGTTCCATGGGGGATGGCCCAGAGTGACTAGTTCCTACTGACAGTAAGGGGCCTCGGCAGCCGCGGGGCGGGTCTTGAGCCCCGACAGGGCGGTCCGCGTCCCGAGGGCTCCCATCAGCACCGACAGGGCAGCTGGCCGCACTTGGGGCAGCCCTGGCGGTAGCGGTCGGCGGCGGCCGCGAGGTCGATCCCGGCCTGGTCGGCCAGCGACGCCAGCCACGCCAGGACGTCAGCGAACTCGCGGCGCCGGTCCTCGTCACCGCCCCGCCGTAGCGCCCGCGACAGCTCGCCGACCTCCTCGACGAACCAGCCGAAGGTCGCGTCGAGGCCGCGTGCGCGGTCGCGCTCGCCGTACGTGGCCGCCATCAGCTGCTGGAACTCGCCGATGTCCACGTCACCGGTCCCCGTCGACGCTGAGGGCGTCGAAGCCGTGCGCGTGGTGGTCCTCGTCCTGGTGCTCGGGGTGGCCGGCGGGTTCGAAGTGGATCACGGCATCGGCGATGTCCGGTACCGCAACCCGCAAGGAGTCCTGCATCTCGTGGCTGATGTTGTGGGCACGCTCGAAGGTGAGGTCCGCGTCGAGTTCGACGCAGACGTCGAGGAAGATCCGCGACCCCACCATCCGTGCGCGCAGCGTGTGGTGCTCGTGCACCTCGGGGAACGAGTGGATGACCTCGGCGATCCGCCGCACGATGTCCTCGTTCGGCGCCTTGTCGGTCAGCACGCCAGCGGTACGCCGCAGCAGTCCGATCGCGGTGATGGCGACGAAGAACGCGACGACGAGGGCGGCGATCGGGTCCGCGATGGGCCAACCGGCACCGGCTGCCACCAGGCCGATGAGCACCGCGATGTTGGACCACACGTCGGTGGTGAAGTGCAGCGCGTCGGCCTCGAGCGCCTGGCTGCCTCCTGACTCCGCGGCCGCGCGGAGGAGCTTGCGCGAGATCCACCAGTCGACGAGGAGGCTGAACACGATCACGGCGACCCCGAGCAGCGGCACGTCGACGGCGCTCGTCCCTCCGAGGCGCTCGATCGCCTCGACCGCGATGATCCCGACCGTGAGGAACAGCGCGCCGAGCTGCACCAGGCTCGACAGGCTCTCGAACTTCTCGTGGCCGTAGGCGTGGGTGTCGTCCGGGGGACGCGATCCGATGCGGACCCCGATGTACGCGAACAGGCTGGCGGTCAGGTCGAGGAACGAGTCGGCGGCGGAGGCCCACAGCGCGATCGAACCCGTGATCACGCCGACGACGACCTTGAGCAGGGACAGGCCGATGTTGACCGCGATGCTCGTCGCTGCGGCGCCCCGCTTGATGCGGGTGCGCTCGTCGTGGCTGTGCACGTGAGTGGACCGGTCAGCCATGGACGTCCTCACGTAGCCCGGAGGGCGGTAGGACAACAGCCCGAGCCTACGTGGCCGCGACGCCGCTGACTCTTCACCGGACGTGCCACCGTCCGGGTCACACGACGCCCCGCCGTCGGCGGGGCGTCGTGTGGTCGGGATGGCCGGATTCGAACCGGCGACCTCCACGTCCCGAACGTGGCGCGCTAACCAAGCTGCGCTACATCCCGCTGTTGCTCGGAGCGGGTCGCGAGGGTACCCAACGCCTCGCCGCCCTCGCGCGCCCCGCTGTGGGTCGGGTTAGCCGTATCCGCCCGGAGGTCGACCCGGAGCGGCGGTCAGGTGAGTTCGAGGAGGGTGGCCTCGGGGCGGCAGGCGAAGCGGAAGGGTGCGTAGCGCGAGGTGCCGAGCCCGGGCGAGACGTGCAGCCACGCCGAGCGCCACCGCGACAGGCCGCGGACCTGGTCGAGCGGGAGGTCGCAGTTGCCGATGACCGCCCCGAACGGCGGGAAGCGCACCTGACCGCCGTGGGTGTGGCCGGCGAACAGCACGTCGTAGCCGCCTTCGACCAGCAGATCGAGCGCTGCGGTGTACGGGGCGTGCACGAGGCCCAGGCGGGCGACCACGTCGGGTTCGTCGCAGGCGATCGCAGAACGGGGCGGCAGCACGGTGGACTTGAGGTGGGGGTCGTGGATCCCGCCGACCGCGACCCGCCCCGCACGCGTCTCGACGACCACGGTGTCGTCGCGGAGCACGGTGAAGCCGTGCTTGTCCAACCCTCGGACCAGCCGGTCGGTGTCGAGTCGTCGGCCGTGGATGCGCCGGTCGGGATCGGTGAGGTAGTGGTGGTAGCTCTTGGCCGTGGGTCCGTACAGGTCGTTGGATCCCAGCACCATGACCGCCGGCGTGTCCTCGGTGGTCAGCTCCGCCAGCAGCTCGGTGGCCGCATCCTCCGCCCCGGCCGCCCCGAGGACATCGCCGGTGCAGATGACGAGGTCGGGGCGCTCGACGGCGAGGCTGCGTACGAACCGCTCCAGGGGTCGCTGGGGTGGATCGAGGTGCAGATCCGAGACGTGCAGCACCCGCAGCGGACCCTGGGACGGATCGGCCAGCGCGTCGCGGAC
The DNA here is from genome assembly GCA_019347575.1 of Actinomycetota bacterium. Lineage (NCBI taxonomy): Bacteria > Bacillati > Actinomycetota > Actinomycetota bacterium. The sequence continues at coordinate 18,758 of JAHWKY010000026.1, forward strand.
GCGGATGCGACGCAGGCGGTACCAGCGACGCTCGATGAACACCCCGTAGGCGATGCAGGCCCCACCGGCGACGACCGTCGCTGCCGTCAAGCGCGGGAGCCAGCGCACTCAGCCTTCCTCGTCGTCGCCGCTGGAGTTGCCGCCACCACCCCCGCCGCCGCCCTTGGGCGACTCGGTCGCGTCGGGCGACGGTGTCTCGGTCGGTGACGGTTCGGGCTCGGGCTCCTCGTACTTGCCCACGAGGATGGCGACCTGCGCCCCGTCTCCGGGAACGAGTTCGCGTCCGGGCTTGGGGTTCTGGTCGACGACGACGCCGTTCTGGTCCTCGTCATCCACCTCGCGCTCGAGCACCCGGACCTCGTAGCCGGCCCCTTCGAGGACCGCGGTGGCCTTCTTCTGCGACATGCCGACGACATCCGGCACCAACGGGGCCTGACCCTCGCCGTTGCTCACGTGCACGAAGATCGCGCGACCCGCGAGCACCCCCGTGCCGGGCGGCGGGTCCTGGCCGACGACCGTCCCCGGCGCGGCGTAGTGCTCGATGGTCGCGACCTCGAAGTTGAGGCGGGCGCCCTCGACGATCTTCTGCATCTCGCCGCGGGTCTCGTCGATGGATCGGTCGATGAACGCGCTGAGGTCGGGGACGGTCGCTCCCGGGAGGGGGCCGGGGCGCGGGAAGCCCACGGGTTCGAAGCGCTCCACCGCGCGCTCCATGTAGGCCTTCCACATCGGGGCGGGGATGGTGCCGCCGAAGACGCGGGAGTACGCCTGGCCGCCGATCGTAACGTTGCGCAGGTAGCGCGTGACGATGCAGACGTTGCCCTCGAGGTCGTCGCCACCCCCACCATCGTGCTGGTGGGGACACGCGGCGGCGGCCTGCTCGGCTGTGGCGTAGCGGTCAACACCGTTCTCGTAGCCGATCCACGCGGCCGTGGCGAGCTGCTTGACGTAGCCGACGAACCACGCGTCGACGTTGTCGTCGGTGGTCCCGGTCTTGCCCCGGGTGTCCCACTTCCCGAGATTGGCCACCGGGGCGGTCCCGCCGGACTGCACCGGGCCCTTCATGATGTCGACGACGCGATCGGCGATGCCCTCGTCGATGACGCGCTCACAGTCGGGCGTGTGCTCGAAGAGCAGCTTGCCCGTGCGGTCCTCGATGCGGCTGATCGCGAACGGCGGGCAGTAGACGCCGCGGTTGGCGAACGTCGCGAACGCGGCGGCGTGCTCGACCGGGAAGACCTCCTCCGAGCCCAACGCCATGGCGCACACCTCTTTGAGCTCGGTCGAGCGGATCCCGAGCCGCGTGGCGACCTCCTTGACCTTCGCCGGCCCCACCTCGGAGATCAGGCGTGCGTGGAAGACGTTGCTGGAGCCGGCGATGCCCGAGTACATGTCGCGCACGCCGTTGCCGCCGGAGTTGTTGACGGTCCACGGTTTGTTGTTGGTGCTGCAGGTGGGATCGGTGATCGTCTGCGGCCCGGTCGCCTCGATCTGCCACCCCGGCGGGTAACCCGCCTCGAGCGCTGCGGCGATGACGTAGGGCTTGAACGACGAGCCCGGCTGCCGGCCACGGCGCCCGCTGCCGGCGTCCGCCGGCACCGCCGGGTTGAACTTGGTCTTGTCGCACAGCTCGCGGCCGGTCTCGTCGACCTCGACCGGCTCGCCGCAGTCCCCGTGCGTCTTGGGGCCGACGGCCATCGTGCGGATCGCGCCGGTGCCGGGCTCAACCGAGACGATGGCTCCCATCGGGTCGCGCAGCGGATCGTTGAGGAACTCCGCGAGCGCCTCCTCGGCGTGCAGCTGGAACTCGGGGTCGATGGTCGTGTGGATGCGGATCCCGCCCTGGAAGACGGTCGCGATGCGCTCGTCCGGCGTCTCGCCCACGGCTCGCAGCGCGTTCATCTGCGATCCCAGACCCTGCGCGGTGGGCTCGTTGATGAGCAGCCGTGTCACCCAGTCGATCCAGAACGGCGTCTCGGGGGTGGCCAGCTCGTTGATCTTGAGTTCGAGCGGCCGTGCCGTCGCCGCTTCGGCCTCGTCGGCCGTGATGAACCCCGCGGTCGCCATCTGGTCCAGCACGACGTTGCGACGCTCGAGCGCGTTCGCCTCGTTCTTGAGCGGGTTGTTCCGCTCGGGCGAGCGGATCAGGCCGGCCAGCATCGCCGCCTGCTCGACACTGAGCTCGCCCAGGGGACGGCTGAAGTAGTACTCGGCGGCGGTGCCGATCCCGTAGACGCCGGAGCCGAAGTAGGTGCGGTTGAGGTAGCGCTCGAGGATCTCGTCCTTGGACAGGCGTCGCTCCAGCTCGACGGCCCAGACCGCCTCCTTGATCTTGCGGTCAAGGCTCTTGTCGGTCGCCAACCCGGCTGCGGTCTTGATGTACTGCTGGGTGATCGTCGAGCCGCCCTGCTCGACCTCGCCTGCGCGGACGTTGGCGATGGCGGCACGCACGATGGCGGTGTGGTTGATGCCGTTGTGCTCGTAGAACCCCAGATCCTCGGTGGCGATGACCGCGTTGCGCACGAGCGCGGGTACGTCGTCGAGGGATACCGAGACGCGGTTCTCCTCGAAGTAGATCTCGGCCAGCTCCGACCCGTCGGCGGCCAGCACGATCGATCGCTCCGGCGGTACCTCGAACTCCTCGGGCAGCGGAGGCACGGACAGCACCTCGGTCCGCACCGAATCGACCACGTCGGTGACGGCGAACGCGGTCGGCAGGAAGAGACCGGCAAGCAGCGCTCCCGACGCGCCCACGACGAACAGCAGCAGCACGAGCCGTGCCACGAGGGCACGGCGGGGGTGGCTCACGTCGGTCGGAGTCACGGGATCCAGCGTGTCGGCGGAGGGTGTACCAGCGAGCGTCCACGCGCGGGGCGGAGCGGTGGAGGCGCGGTCGCAGAGGATACCGGCCTGCCGACCTGCTCTCTCGTTGCGGGCGCGGCAGCGGACGTTCGGCCGACGGACTAGTCCGGACCGCCCATAGCGGACCCTTCCCCTGAGCTATCCAACTGGCCGGGCCACCCCCGTACGGTCTGCGACGTCAGCAAGTTGGGGCGCTACCCGGGGAACGGGAGACACGTGGCGGGAACGGATTGGCTGTCCGAGGCCAGGTGCCACGACCGCGAGACGGACATCTTCTTCGTCCGGGGGGCAGCGAAGGCGCGACGCGCGCAGAACATCTGCCAGCACTGCAGCGTGCGTGAGGAGTGCCTGCAGTACGCGATGGACGAGCAGATCGAGTTCGGCGTGTGGGGTGGGTTGACGGAGCGTCAGCGCCGTTCCCTGGCGCGCCGGCTCAACGTCACCTCGGTCGCGTCCTAGGAGGGCTGTGCGCAACTGTGGCGCACGCCTGGACGGTCCAGATCGCCCCTGGCTGCGTTGCGGACTCGCTCGCGTAGCGCTGCTACGCGTCGCTCGCCGCGCCTTGCCAGATGACGATCTGTCCTCGTCCAGCCGCACACCACGTTACGCACAGCCCTCCTAGCCTCATCGAGGTCCACCGAGCGTTCAGGCTCCGGGGGAGCCCTCGCCGACCGGCACCTCGGCCTCGTGGGTGGTCAGTCGTGCGGCGATCGCGGCGAGGGTGTCGAGGTCGTGCACGTCCGAGCGCAGCAGCGGCACCTCGATGATGGCGCGGGGCGACAGGGCGAACATGGCGGCGGTGACGTCGCGCCGCTCGCGTCCGGCAAGCCTGCGGATGTCCGCCGCGAGGTCGAGGGCCGCAGCGACGGGATCGTCGAGCCCGAGGGCGTTGGTCGCCTTCTCCAGCGTCGTGTCGTCCGGTAGACCGCCGAGCGTCGGGTGGATGCGGTTCACGACCAGGCCGGCACTGTGCAACCCCTCCTGCTCGAGCCGTTCCAGGAAGTAGCGCGCCTCGCGGAGCGGAGGCGGCTGTGGCGAGGTCACGACGACGAACCTCGAGCCGGGGTCACGCAGCAGCTCGAGGACCTCGTCGGCGCGTTGCTTGAAGCCCTCGTACATACCCTCGAAGTTGCGGAAGAAGTCGGCGAGGTCCTCGAGCAGGTCCATGCCCGTCACCTTGCCAGCGACCTTCATGAACGCCGTCGCCCCGAACCCCACGACGCGCCCGATGCCCTTGCCCGCGGCGATCCCCGGCTTCATGAGCAGGCGCAGCAGTCGGCCCTCGAGGAAGCTGGTCATGCGCTTCGGAGCGTCGAGGAAGTCGAGCGCGTTGCGCGTCGGAGGGGTGTCGATCACCAGCAGATCCCACTCGCCCGACTCGTGCAGGTCGTGCAGCATCTCCATCGCCATGTACTCCTGCGTCCCGCTGAGGGTGGACGACAGGGTGCGGTAGATCCGGTTCGCCTTGATCGCGGCGGCCTGCCGACGGTCGCGCGCGTGGCGTTCGACCAGGGCGTCGAAGGTCGAGCCCATGTCGAGCATCATCGCCCACAGCTCGCCGGGGCCCGCGTCGTCTCCGGGGCCTTCGAGCCTCGCGGGGAGCTCCACACGGCGGGGCGTGCTCTCGAGCCGCTCCAGACCCATCGACTGTGCGAGCCGCTTCGCGGGGTCGATGGTCAGCACCAGGGTCCGGCGTCCCGCCGCAGCGCCTGCGAGCCCGATCGCGGCCGCGATCGTGGTCTTGCCCACCCCGCCCGCGCCGGTGGTCACGAGCACGTGGGCATCGGTCACGTCGCCGTCGAGCCGACGGGCACGCGCCTCGTCCAGCGCCGCTTCTGTCATGCCTCCCCCCTTGAGGGGGGAGGGGCCGGCGTTGCCGGCCTGGGGGGTGAGGTCCGATGGGTCATGCCTCCCCCCTCAAGGGGGGAGGGGCCGGCGTTGCCGGCCTGGGGGGTGAGGTCCTATCCGTCATGCGGCGCCGCCCAGCGCCTCGTCGGCACGCGGTCCGGGTTCCCCGACGTTCCGTGCGATCACGTCAGCGAGGATCTCGAGGTCCCGGTGGTCGAAGGTTGCCCCGGTGAGCAGGGGCAGCTCGATGAGAGGGCGCTCGGTCCTCGTCGTGAGCTGCTCGCGGAGCCCGTCCTGCAGCTCGAGGCGGGCGCGATGGGCGGCCACCTGGTCCAGTACGGCGGCGGCCGTGGGTCCATCGAGCGGTGCGCCCACCTCGGAGGTCCGTCGCTGGATGCCGGTGACACCGAGTTCCTCGAGCGACCGGAACTGGGGTCCGTCCAGCCGCGGCCGCCGAACCTGGTTGGCGATGACGGGTCCAACGGCGACGTCGGTCGCGTGCAACGCCTCGATCGCCTCGGTTGTCTCGGTGACCGGCATCTCCTCGAGCAGCGTGACCAGGATCGCCTGCGTGCGCTGGGGGTTGTGCAGCATCTGGGCGATCTGAGCCGACTGCCGCTTGATGGGCCCGACCCGCACGATCTCGGTCACGCCCTCCGGGGACTCGAGGAACGGCACGATCCGTCCGGTCGGTGGGGCGTCGAGGACGATGAGGTCGTACTGGCGACGGCCGTCGGGGCGGCGACGTGCCTCGATCTCGTACACCTTGCCGATGAGCAGCAGGTCGCGCAGTCCCGGCGCGGCGGTCGTGACGAAGTCGAGCGCGTTCGTGCGCTCCATCATCCAGCCGACCCGCTTCAACCCGTAGAACAGCTCCAGGTACTCCAGCACCGACTCGGTCGGGTCGATCGCGATGCCCCACAGGCCGGGGCGGAACTCGCGCTCCTCGAAGTCCCACGGCTGGGTCCCGAAGGTCCGGCTGAAGCCCTGCCTACCCTCGACTTCGGCCAGCAGCGTGCGGCGCCCCGAGGCGACGCCCGCGAGCGCCAGCGCCGCCGCGACCGTGGTCTTGCCCACGCCGCCCTTGCCAGTGACGACGAGGAGATTCGACGAGAAGAGCGCGTCGAAGCTGTCGGGCAGCGGCGGCGCGGCGGCGCGTGACGACGGGGTGGGCATGCCCCGAGGCTACTGCGGGGCGCGTGGCGCGCCCCCCGGGATCGTGGTGTCACTTCGTCCGCTCGAGCCGACGAAGTGCGCTCACGAGCTCGTTGCGTCGGAGGCGGGGGCGGGGCGGGGGTTCGGGGCGGGGTAGCCTGCGCCCCGATGTCCCACCTCTCCCTGCCTCCGAGGCGGATCCGACTGCTGCTGGCGTGCACGCTCGTGCTCGCCAGCCTGCTCGGGCTTCTGTGGACGTCCGGGGCCACGGCTCGAGCGACGGAGGACGACCGTCCCACGACCCGCGTCGACGTGCTCCCGCTGACCGGCGCCATCGACCGCGCGGTCGTGTCGGGGATCCGATCGGTGCTCGACACCGCGGCGGACGACGGCGTCGACCTCGTCGTGCTCCAGATCGACACGCCCGGCGCGCTCGCCGTCGATGACGCCGAGGTCCTCGGGGCGCTGGCCAGTTCCACCGTCCCGGTCGCGGTCTACGCCGGTCCTGGCCTGGTCCAGGCCGAGGTACAGGGTCTGGGTGTGTCGATGCTGCTGGTTGCCGACATCGCCGCCATGGCGCCGGACGCCACCCTCGGGCCGGCCCTGCCCGTCGACCTCGCCGACGACGTCGGTGAGGGGCGGGAGGTGCTCGAGGCGGCGGTCGCGTCCGCTGGGGTCGATGTCGACGCCGACGAGCTCGCCGAGCTGCTCGCCACCGCGCGACTCGACGCCACGGACGCGCTCGAGGCCGGCGTGGTCGACCTCGTCGCCGACGGGGTCGAGACGCTCCTGGTGGATCTCGACGGCATCGAGGTGACGGCCACGGACGGGGCGCTGCGCACGCTGGAGCTGGGTAACGACGACGACGTCGGCGTGCGCTTCACCACCATCGGGCTGGTCCGCCGGGTCCTGCACGCCTCGAGCACACCGACGCTGCTGTACCTCACCCTGCTGGTCGGGGTCGCCCTGCTGCTGTTCGAACTGTTCCAGCCGGGCTTCGGCGTCGCCGGGTTCGCCGCGGCGGTCCTGCTGCCGATCGCTGGCTACGGCGTGGTCGTCCTGCCGATCGCGTGGTGGGCAGCACTGCTGATCGTGGTCGGGCTGGCGCTGCTGGCGATCGACGTCGCCGTGGCCGGGCTCGGGATCCCCACCGCCGCGGGCACCCTCGCGATCGTGCTCGGTTCGATGAACCTGTTCCCCTCCCCCCACCTGGGCATGGCGGGCTGGATCATCGCTCTCATGACGGTCAGCGCGGTCGTGTTCTTCGTGGTGATCATGACCATCGTGCTACGCGCGCAGGCGGGTCCCGACCGCGAGGCGGTGGCGGCGCTCGTCGGCAAGGTCGGCGTCGTGCGATCCGTGCTCAACCCCGAGGGTCACGTCTTCATCGAACACGCGCTGTGGCGCTCGCGCTGGACCGGCGAGGGCAGGCTCGCCGTCGGCACCACCGTCGAGGTGGTCGGGGTCGACGGGGCGGTGCTGCTCGTCGACCGGGTCGCGACCGCGACCGGTCCCAGCGATGTGGCGGATCGTTCGACATCCACCTGAGCCCGGAGCGGCTCCTGAGGTCCCGCTACGCGGCGGACCGGCACCAGAGCGTGGCCGCACCGCTAGCTGACAGCTAATCCGAGCTTGCCGACAGCGAGCAGCCCGGGTCTTTACGTCAGGCATGAGCAGCCCTACGGTGCAGGTTCCATGCCGCACGAGAGGGAGCGGGAGACGATCGCCACTCGCATCGTCGAAACAGAGGGGTGGGAACAGGCCGGCGCGTGCCGTGGTGTCGATCCGACGCTGTTCTTCGGACCCAACCGGTTCGAGCCCAAGCGTGAGCGCCTCGCCCGTGAGGCGGCCGCGAAGGCCATCTGTGCCAACTGCCCGGTCATCGAACCGTGCCGCGAGTCCGCCGTGCGGCTCGAGGAGGGCTTCGGTGTCTGGGGCGGGCTCGGCGAGATGGAACGGCGCTTGCTGGTCGAGGCCCGCGGGCGTTACTCCAAGGCCGGCTGATCCCGCCCGGCCGGGCGGCGCTGCCGCCCGGGTCGGCCTCACGGCGCCCCTGCCGCCGCGGTTGCACGCCATGGCCGGTTCGCTGCGGGGTGCGTCAGCCGGTACGCAACGCCCGCCACGACCGAGAGGCCGCGCCGTGACCGTGTGGGAGTACGTGACCGTGCCGTTGGTGAGCCACGCCCTCCAGCAGATCCTCAACCAGTGGGGTTCCGAGGGTTGGGAGCTGGTCACCGTCATCGACAACGTCGCCTACTTCAAGCGGCCGCGGGAGGGTGGCAGCACCGGGGAGGGAGGTTGAGGTGACCGATACGCCCGAGGACCGGCTCGCCGAGCTCGGCATCGAGCTGCCCCCGCCCCCCAAGCCAGCGGCGGCGTACGTGCCCTGGCGGCGGATCGGCGACATCATCTTCACCGCCGGGCAGGTGCCGGTCGAGGGCGGGGCGGTGCGCTACTCCGGTCTCGTCGGCGATCAGCTCACCACCAACGAGGGCGCGGAGGCCGCGGAGCTGTGTGCGCGCAACGTGCTCGCGGTCGCCGCCGATGCCGCCGGCGGCCTCAGTGGACTCCGTGCGGTCAAGCTGACCGTCTTCGTCGCCAGCGCCCCGGGCTTCACCGAGCAGCACGTCGTCGCCAACGGTGCCAGCGAGCTGATCGCGAAGGTCCTCGGCGACAACGGCGTGCACGCCCGGTCCGCGGTCGGGATGGCGGCTCTGCCGCTGAACGCCGCGGTCGAGGTCGAGGCCGTCTTCGAGGTGCTCGAGGGCTAGCCAGCTCGAGAGCGAGGACGCTGCTCACGCGCGCGTCGTTGCTGGCTGAACGTCGCGCGGGGGTCGCGGCTCGATGCGCGCCCCGCCTGGAACAGGCCGAAGCGCAGCGCCAGCCCACCGAGCGTCCCGAGGACCCCCGACAGCCTCCGCCGCCACCCCTTCGGCAGAGGCAGCAACGACACCAGCAGGCTGAGCGCGGTCAGGATCTTCGCCGCGCCCCACAGGTCGCCGGCCACACCCTCGTGCAGCGCGCGGCCGACCTGCTCGACCGCGTCGGCGTCGCGCTCGACCGCGACCGTCGCCCCGAGCTCGGCGACCTTCGCGGCGACCCCGAGCCGATGGGTGACCTCGTGCTCCTGTTCCGACAACGGCAGCAGGTCCAGCGTCGAGGTGGCCCCGGCGAGCGCGGACGCCCCGAACAGCAGCGGCAACGACCGCTGCGTCGCCCGCCACACCGGGACCGCCGTGTCCGCGAGCAGCACCCCGGTGTAGGTCCCCAGCACCGGGGCGAGCGCGCCGGACGCCAGACCGGCGGCGTTCCCGAGCGCTCCCGGAAGGACCACCGACGCGGTCGTGGTCCCACCCGTTGCGGCGAGCGTCCACGACCCGACCGAGATCGCCGACGTCGGACGGAACACCCGCAGCATGTTGAGGAACCGCTCGGGTCGGCCGAGGTCGACGATCAGCAGCACCGTGCCGAGCATCGAGCCGACCGCCGCGGTCCGTCGTGACCACCGCACCAGACCGTCGAGTCCGCCGGCGAGCTGCGCCACCGCCCCGAGCATCGCCGCGCCCGCCGTGACCCCGCCGACGTGGAAGTAGGTCGGGACCGACCAGATCCACACCGGCTCCTTGATGACCGGCCGGTCGTAGTACGTAACGTCGGCCGCGTCTGTCTCCTCGCTCATCGCCCCGACCGTCCGGCCGCGACGCTGACGACCGCTCCGATCACCGCTGCGACCATCGCGGCCCCGGTCGCCAACGCCGAGCGCCAGCTCGAGCCGACCCACTCCGTCGGGTCGACCGGGTCAGGCGGCAGGTTGTAGACCTCGGGGCGGTCGGTGAGGAGGAAGAAGGCGTTGAGCTGGCCGGTCCCGGGCAGCTGCGCCTCGTCCGCGCCGTACAGGTACGCGCTCGACACGCCCCGCTCGTGCAGGACCGCGACGCGCTCCTGGGCCAGCTCGACGAGATCCTCGACCTCGCCGAACACGATCGAGTCGGTCGGGCACGCCTTGGCGCAGGCCGGCTCGAGGCCGCCGTGGAGGCGGTCGTAGCAGAGGGTGCACTTGAACGCGCGGCCATCGTCCTCGTTGCGGTCGATGACGCCGAACGGGCAAGCGACCACGCACATGCCGCAGCCGTTGCAGATGTCGGGCTGGACGAACACCGAGTCGTACTCGGTGCGGATGATCGAGCCGGTCGGGCACACGTCGAGGCAGCCCGCGTGCGTGCAGTGCTTGCACACGTCGCTCATCATCAGCCACCGGAACGGATCCTCACCTGTCTGAGCGACAGCCGGTGAGACGTCTTCGCCGAACCAGCTCAGGTCCACGGGGCCCTCGCGCTCCACGAAGGCGACGTGGCGCCAGGTCGACGCCCCGAGGTCGCTGGTGTTGTCGTAGCTCTCGCCGGTGAACAGGAAGCCGTCGTCGGGGAGCTGGTTCCACTGCTTGCACGCGACCTCGCACGCCTTGCAGCCGATGCACACGGTCGTGTCGGTGAAGAAGCCGTAGGCCCCGGGTGGGTGCGCGGTGCCCCGCCCGGGCTGCCACGCGTCGACGCCGACCAGCTCGGAGGACGTGCGCAGCTCGCGCGACTCGTCGGGGCCCGGCAACGTCTCGGGTGAGGTGGCCATCAGGTCTCCTCGTCCTGTTGCGTCTGTCCCGCGCGCACGCCGTGACGGCCACGCGGCCGCTCGAGCCCGGGGAGGTCGCGGCTCACGTCGGGGATGGTGTCGGCGAGCAGGCCCGACGTCACGACCCGCCGGCCGCGCGAGCGCCGCCCCGGCTGGATATCGGCGGTGAGCGCCTTGGACTCCTGGATGGACACGTTGGGGTCGGCCACGAACCCGATCAGCTCGTTGACGGTGTCGCCGGTCACGAGCCCGAGGTAGGACCAGTGGTAGGGCAGGCCGATGGTGTGCACCACGCGCCGGCGGCCTTTGCCGACCCGCAGCGGCCGCACCCGTGGAGTGACCAGCACGCGACACTCGATCTCGCCCCGCGCGGTCGAGACCGTGGCCCAGCCGCCGTTCTCCAGGCCGCGCTCACGAGCGAGCTCGGGGGAGACCTCGCAGAACAGTTCCGGCATCAGCTCGCTCAGCCACCCGACCCAGCGGCTCATCCCCCCGGCGGTGTGGTGCTCGGTGAGTCGGTAGGTCGTCAGCGCGTAGGGGTACCGAGGGTCGTCGTAGGCGCGGTGCATCGGGTTGTCGGCGCGCGCCCACTCCATCCGCGCCGGGTTGCACTGCTGGCCGTACAGCAGGTTCTCGACCGGCGACTCCTGCGGCTCGTAGTGGGTCGGCAGAGGCCCGTCGAGCAGGCCGGTCGGGACGAACAGCCACCCCTTGCCGTCGGTCTGCATGATGAAGGGCGAGTCACCGGCGAGCGCATCGGTGCCCGATGCATCCTCGGGCGGCTCGTACCCGGGTGGGCGGCCGGGGATGAAGTCGGTGCTGTCGTAGCCGGTCCACTCCTCCTCGTCGGCGTCCCACCACACGTAGCGCTTGCGCTCCGACCACGGGTGCCCGTCGGGGTCGGCGGACGCGCGGTTGTACAGGATCCGGCGGTTGTCGGGCCAGGCCCAGGCCCACTCCGGGGCGACCCAGTTCTGCTCGTACCACGGCTTGCGCCGGTCGGTCTGGTTCACGCCGTCGGCGAACGCCCCCGAGTAGATCCAGCAGCCACTGGCGGTGGACCCGTCGTCGGCCAGGTCGGTGAACGAGGACACCAGGTCGTCATCGTGGATGACGCCGCGACTCGAGCGCTCGCTCCAGCGCCAGCCGTTGATCTCGCGCAGCACCGCCTCGGCGACGGGCTCGTCGTGCGGCCCCTGCGTCGGGTAGTCCCAGGTGAGGTGCTGGATCGGTCGGTCCTGGGGGTCCTGGCTGTCGGCGTAGAGGGCCTTGAGCCGCCGGCCCAGGTGGTAGACGAAGCCCAGCTCGCTGCGGGCGTGGCCGGGTGGCTCGACCGCCTTGTGGTGCCACTGCAGCATCCGCTGGGTGTTGGTGAAGCTGCCGTCCTTCTCGGTGTGGTTCGCCGCGGGGAAGAAGAACACCTCGGTGTCGCAGTCGGCCGGGGACACCTCGTCGCGCTCGAACTCGGGGCCGGTGCGCCAGAACTCGGCGGACTCGGTCGGGGCGAAGTCGCGCACCACGCACCACTTCAGGTTGCGCGCCGCGGCACGGTGCAGCGCCCCGTGCATCGAGCCGACCACGGGGTTCTCGCCCATGATGAAGTAGCCCTCGACGTCGCCGTCGGCCATCGCCGCGACCGTCGTCATGTGGCTGTGGTCGCCGGACTGGCGCGGCAGGTACTCGTACGCGAAGTCGTTGTCGGGCTGGGCGTGATCGCCGAAGTACGCCTTGAGCAGGCTCACCGCGTACTTGCCGAAGTTCGCCCACCAGCCCGCGCCGGCCTCGTTGTAGGCGATGTAGTCGTCCAGCGAGGTGTCGTGGTCGGCGTGCGGCATCGGCAGGTAGCCCGGCAACAGGTTGTAGAGGGTCGGGATGTCGGTGGAGCCCTGGATCGAGGCGTGGCCGCGCAGCGCCAGGATGCCGCCGCCGGGACGCCCGATGTTGCCCAGCAGGAGCTGCAGGATCGAGGCGGTGCGGATGTACTGCACCCCCACCGTGTGTTGGGTCCACCCGACCGCGTAGCAGAAGGCCGAGGTACGCTCGCGCCCCGAGTTGTCACACAGCGACGCGGCGACGCGGAGGAACAGCTCCTCGTCGATGCCGCAGATCTCGGCCACGACGTCGGGCGTGTAGCGCTCGAAGTGCCGCTTCAGCACCTGGAACACGCAGCGCGGGTGCTGCAGCGTCGGGTCGGTCTCCTCGTGGGTGACGTCCTTGCCGCGGTGTGCCTCCGCCCCCGAGGCGAACATCTCGCGCTGGCCCGCCGACGGGGCCACCTCCGTGCCCTGGTACTGCCACGAGCTGGGGTCGTACTGCCCCTCGTCCGGATCCCAGCCGCTGAAGACGCCGTCGAGGTCCTCGGTGTCGACGTAGTCCTCCCGGAGCACCACCGCGGCGTTGGTGTAGTGCACGACGTAGTCGCGGAAGTACCGCTCCTCGGTCAGCACGTGGTTGATCAGGCCACCGAGGAACGCGATGTCGGTCCCGGCCCGCAGCGGGACGTGGATGTCAGCGACCGCAGAGGTCCGCGTGAAGCGCGGGTCGACGTGGATCACGGTGGCTCCGCGGCGCTTGGCCTCCATCACCCACTGGAACCCCACCGGATGGCACTCCGCCATGTTAGAGCCCTGGATGACGACGCAGTCGCTGTTGGCCAGGTCCTGCTGGAAGGTGGTCGCGCCGCCGCGGCCGAAGGAGGTGCCCAGACCGGGCACCGTGGAGCTGTGTCAGATCCGCGCCTGGTTCTCGATCTGGATCGCGCCCAGCGCGGTGAACAGCTTCTTGATGAGGTAGTTCTCCTCGTTGTCCAAGGTGGCGCCGCCGAGGTGGGCGAACCCCAGGGTGCGGTTGACGCGTACGCCGTCGGGGCGCTCGACCTCGAAGGTGCGGTCGCGGGTCTGCTTGACCAGTTCGGCGACGCGGTCCATGGCCCACTCGAGGTCGACCGGCTCCCAGTCCTCGCTGCCGGGGCGGCGGTAGAGCACGGTGCGGGGCCGGTGGCTGCCGGTGACGAGCTGGAGCGTCGCCGCGCCCTTCGGGCAGAGCTTGCCGCGCGAGACGGGCGAGTCGGGGTCGCCCTCGATGTCGGTGAGCTCGCCGTCCTTGGTGTACAGCAGCTGGCCGCAGCCGACCGCGCAGTAGGGACAGACCGAACGTGCGACGCCGTCGGCCTCGTCGCTGCGCGGGGCCAGCGAGGCGGAACGTTCGCTGCCGGCGGTGTCCACGAGCAGCGCGGTCAGGTCGCGGTGGCGCAGCTGTCGCACGACAGGCCAGCGTTCGAGCCGCTCACCCAGACCCACGGATCCTCCCGCGCCTCCGCCGCACCATCAGGTTGTGCTATCGCTTCGCTACTTGAGCACTCAGGTGGTGCTATCGCCGACGCTAGTCAACCTCGCCGCGACCGGGGGGCGGCGTGTTGCACGACGAACGACGGTGGCCACTCGGTCGAGCGAGTCTCGGCCGGTCGGTCCGGCCCGGTCGCGGTCACCCACCCACGGTCAGGGCGAACACCGCCGCGTCCCGGCGACCTGCGGCAGGATTGAGGACACGAACGGAGCGCGAACACCGCGACCTAGGAGGACACCGTGTACATCGGCCTCGGCACCCTGCTGCTCATCATCATCCTGATCCTCATCTTCGCCTGAGCAACTCGACCACCAAGCCCAGATCTCGCGGTCCATGCCAGGTGGTGCCCGCGGCTCGCTGGGGGCCGCGGGCATCACCGTCTCTGACACGGGGGACGCGACCGTAGGGGCGGTCAACGGACCGTGCGGGTCGCGCCGTCGAACGCGGTGACGCCCGCTGCGTCGAGGTGCTCGAGCAGCGGGATGGCGTACTTCCTCGACGTGCCGAGCGCCTCCCGCGCCTCCGAGGCGGTGAACGGTCCCTGGGTCGCTGCCAGCGAACGCAGGAGCGCCGCGGCATCGTCCACCGCGGTGCGGGTGAACGCGACCGGCCCACAGCGGACCACCACGCCATCGTGCACGACCCCGGTGAGCTCTTCGTGGCTCATGCCGAGCTCCCGGGCGGTCGCCGCGAGGTCCGGTGGGCCGAACGGTTCCTCCCCGAGGCGTCGCAGCAGCTCGGTCCGTCGTCGCTCGCGGGCCTCGTCACGTCGAGGCGCGAAGGAGGCCAGCGCGTACGCCGACCCTGACCGGCGCAGGTCGCCTGACTGAGCGAGGTGATCGATCAGCTGGTCCGCCGCCTCCGGAGGGCAGCCAGCGGCGGTCGCGGCGGCGGTCAACGCGCCCCGTCCCACGCCGGGACTGGTCGGCTCTGCCTCGTGGTGCCTCGAAGCGGCAGCCGCGACTGCACCCGCCCACGCCGCGAGGTGGCCCGGCTCGACCAGGTGGGAGCCGACCGTCTCGACTCCCGGTGAGGGCTCGTCGACACCGGCGGCAGCGAGGGCGACGCCACGGCTCCACGCCCCGCCGTGTGCCAGGAGCAGCGGACGCAGCCGTGCGTCTCGCGGCGCGTGGCGCACGGCCTCGAGTTCGCTGACGCGCTCGAGCCGGGCGTCGGTACCGCGGATGCGCCCGTCCGGCAGCGGGTCGAGCACCTCCCCCCCGCCGCACGTCGCACGTCGGCCGGCATCACGCAGCACGAATCGGTCGCCAGCCGCGATGACCACGGGGCGATCGAGGTCGAGGCGTACGTACCCCTCGCTCCCGCCGGAGAGGTCCTCGCCGAGCAGTGGGTGGACCGTCGCGGTCACCTCCGCCGCTCCGGTGTGGACGTGCCACGCCCCCGTCCTGCCGACCTCCTGTCCCGGTAGCACCCGGACCCACCCGTCGAAGGTGCTGGAGACGACCCAGCGGTCAGCAGGGCCTGCGACCACGACGTGGCCTCGTCCGAGGTCCTCGCGTGCCACCCCGGCGAGGTTGAGCGCGACACGGCTGTCGGGCTCGGCGCGCTCGATGGGCTCGCCCAGCGACTGCATACCGCGGATGCGGGTCGTCCCGCCCTCGGGGAGCAGCGTCACCTCGTCGCCGACCGCGAGCACCCCCCCGGTCAGGGTGCCGGTCACGATCGTGCCGGCGCCGCTGATGCTGAACGTGCGGTCGACCCACAGCCGCGGTCGGTTCTGGTTGCGGGGTCGGGGCGCGGCGGCGAGGCGCGACGCCAGGCTGGCGCGGAGCTCGTCGAGGCCGTCTCCGGTCACGGAGTCGACGAGGTGCACCGGTGCGCCACGGAGCGTGGTCGCTGCCAGCCGCTCCTCGACGTCGGCCGCGACCTCGAGCGCGCGATCCTCGCCAGCGAGCCGCAGCTTGGTGACCGCCGCGACCGCCCCGTCGACCTCGAGCAGGTCGAGGATGTCGAGGTGCTCCTGCGACTGCTCCGACCAGCCGTCGTCGGCGGCGACGACGAACAGCGCGAGCCGGACCGCGCCCGCCCCGGCGAGCATGTTGGGCACGAACCGCTCGTGGCCCGGGACGTCCACGAACGCGACCGTGACCGTGCGACCCGCGACCTCGAGGTCGGTCCAGACGAACCCGAGGTCGATCGTCAGGCCGCGGCGGCGCTCCTCCTCCCAGCGGTCAGGCTCCATGCCGGTGAGCGCGCGGAGCAGGCTCGACTTGCCGTGATCGACGTGCCCTGCGGTCGCGACGACCCGCACCGTCAGTCGACCCCCAGCGCCGCCCGGACCGCAGCCACGACGGTCTCGTCCTGGCTGGGGGCGACCGTGCGCAGGTCGAGCAGCACCAGCCCATCCTCCACGCGGGCGACGATCGGCGGCTCGCCGCTGCGAAGGCGAGCGGCGAAGCCGTCGGCATCAGCCACGCGCAACGCGACCGCCCACGACGACAGATCGGCGCCAGGCATCGAACCGCCTCCCACCAGCGCGGTGCTCGGCTGGGCGTCGGCGTCGGTCCCGATCGCGTCGGCGACGGTGCGGGCCCGTGCGTGGAGCGTCTCGGGATCGGCGTGGAGCATCGCCCACGTCGGCAGATCGAGCGGGACGTCGTTGCGCAGATGCGATTCGAGGGTCGCCTCGAGTGCGGCTCGCTGGAGCTTGTCGATGCGGAGCGCTCGCGCGAGCGGGTGTCGCGAGCAGCGCAGGATCAGGTCGTCCCGGCCCGCGATGATCCCCGCCTGCGGACCACCGAGCAGCTTGTCGCCACTGAAGATCACGAGGTCGGCTCCCTCCGCCAGCGCTGCCTCGACGGAGGGCTCTCCGGCGAGTACGCCGCGGTGGTCGTGCAGCAGACCCGAGCCGATGTCGTAGGCGAGCGGAACGCTGGCGTCCTTGGCGACGCGGGCGAGCTGCTCGACGCTCGGGGTCTCGGAGAAGCCCACGACGCGGTAGTTGGACTGGTGCACCTTGAGGATCAGTCCGGTGCGGTCGCTGGCCGCGGCCTCGTAGTCGCCGGGGCGCGTGCGGTTGGTGGTGCCGACCTCGTGCAGGCGTGCTCCCGACGCCGCCATGATGTCGGGCAGTCGGAACGAGCCGCCGATCTCGATCAGCTCGCCGCGACTCACGATGGTCTCGCGGCCTCCCGACAGCGCGGCGAGGACCAGCACGAGCGCCGCCGCACCGTTGTTGACGACCGTCGCGGCCTCCGCCCCGCACGCCTCCGCCGCGAGCCGACCGACGTGCCGGGTGCGCGACCCGCGCGCTCCCTCGTCGCGCTCGAACTCCAGGGTCGTGTAGCCCGCCGCCTCCTCGACGGCCCGCCGCGCGTCCAGGGACAGCGGGGCGCGGCCGAGGTTGGTGTGCAGCACCACCCCCGTGGCGTTGACGACGCGCGTGAGCCGACCACGGCGTCGCGCGGCGAGGTCCTCGGTGGCGACGGCGAACAGCTCGTCGGGGCGCGGCACCGGACCGCCGTTGCGGACGCGCTCGCGCGCCTCCGCCAGCGCACGTCGCAGCGCCTCGGTGACGGCGCGCCGACCGTACTGCTCGATCGGGGCGACGGCCGCGTGCCGCTCCAACAGCATCCCCAGCTGGGGCAGCCGCGACAGGTCCGGTGTCATCGCCTCCCCCCTCGTCGAGGGGGGAGGGGCCGGCGTTGCCGGCCTGGGGGGTGAGTCCGGATCGGTCATGGTCGCCCAGCCTACTTGTGCGCTCTTCCCTGCCCGTCTCCTAGGCTGGCGACGGCCCGATCCAGGAGACCGACATGGCTCGCCCGTCGATGCGTGACGTGTTCACGAACTGGCGCACCTACGACGCGTCGATCGCGACCAAGCTCCGGTTGTCGGCCAAGAACCAGGCCATCAAGCTGCGCACACGCAGCAACTGTTGCGGTAACCACGGCGAGCCCGGCTGTTGACAGGCCGCTGATCGCGGCTCCGGTCGGGGCCACCACGACCACCCCCACGACGAGCACTGACGCGTCCGAACGGACGGCGTGGGTCGATGTACCCGCTTCGGTGCCAGATGGCACCGGAACAGGTACATGGACGGGGCGCAGGCGTCTGCCTCACAGGCCGAGGGACCGGGAGATGACGAGGCGCTGGACCTCGGAGGCGCCCTCGACGATGCGGAGCATGCGGACGTAGCGCCACACGCGCTCGATCGGGGCCTCGCGCATCAGTCCCATGCCGCCGAGCACCTGCATCGCGCGGTCGGCGGCGCGGAACGCCATCTCGGTGTCGTAGAGCTTGACGATGCTGGACTCGAGCATCGGCGCGTCGCCCTGGTCGACCTTCCAGGCCAGGTTGTAGGTGAGCCAGCGCCCCGCCTCGATCTCGACCTTGGTGTCGGCGAGGGGGAACGACACGCCCTGGTTGCGGGCGAGCGGCTTGCCGAACACGGTGCGGCTCTGGGCGTGCTCGACCGCAACGTCGAGGCAGAACTGCGCCATGCCGAGGCAGTTCGCGCCGATGTAGGCCCGCCCCGCGTTGAGGAAGGTCATGGCGGTGTAGAAGCCGAAGCCGACCTCGCCGACGACGTGGTCGGCGGGCACCTCGGCGTCGTCGAAGACCAGCTCGTAGGGGTGGGTGCCCGCGACCGTGAGCTGCTGGCGGACCACCCGGTACTGGTCGCGGGGGACGATGAACGCGGTGATGCCGCCGTGGGCGCGCTTGTCGGCATCGTTGACCGCGAACACGAGCGCGAGCGACGCGTCGTCGGCCGCGGTGATGTAGTGCTTGGTGCCGTTGAGTACCCACGTGTCGCCGCGCTGCTCCGCCCGCGTGCGGATCGCCTGCGCGTCCGAGCCGGCCTCGGGCTCGGTCAGGGCGAAGCACATCGTCTCTTCGCCGGCGACGAGCGGCGGGAGGTAGCGGTCGCGGACGTGCGGCTGCGCGTCCAGGAGCACAGGCGACGGAGCCGCGGGGTTGGGCGGCCCCATCGCGGCCATCGCGAACTGCATCCCGCTGCGGCCGGTGTCCTCGACCAGCAGCGTCGTCCCCAGCGTGGAGACGCCCTGGCCTCCGACGTCCTCGGGGAGGTAGCAGGCGTAGAAGCCCTCCTGCGCCGAGCGCTTGCGGATCGCGACCCCGTCGGCCTGCATGTCGTCGGTCCACTCGCCGAGTTCGAGCTGTGGCCGCCAACGATCCTCGACCGGGCGTACCTCGCGCTCGAGGAACGAGCCGTACGAGTCGCGCAGTGCCTGCAACTCGTCGGGGATCGAGAAGTCCACGACGCCCCTGTCCTCGGCGGGGGGCGCACGCTACCGGTGAGGCTCGTCGTCCCCGGTACCGCGCGCACGCCGGCGGGCATCGAGCAGGCCCGCCGCCCCGGCGCTCCCTTGCGGCTCGGGCCCGCCGTCCCGTGGCGGCTCCGGAGGGGCGGGTGTCGCCGCTCCCTCGTCGACGGGAGCGCTGGACCCAGTATCCGGAGAGGGATGGTCCCCCGAGCGGTCGGGGGTCGGTCGCTCGGCGGTGAGTCGCTCGCGGGCGCGGCGCTTGGCGGCGATGAGGCCCTCGGTGGACTCGCGGCGCTCGGCCGGGGCGCGGCGCCCGCGCCAGCGCGCGACGAACCAGCGGCCCACGCGGCCGAGGTCGCCCCGCTCGAGCCGCAGCCGCCGTAGGCCCACGTCCGCGGGCAGCAGCAGCAGCGCGAGCAGTGCCAGCCACGGCCACAGCTCTCGCGATGCCTCGCCGGGTTCGAGGCCCTCGGCCGCGAACGCCGACTCGGGGGCAGGATCGAAGCGCCCGCCACCGGCCTCCGCGATGCGCTCGGCCAGCCCGACGTTGCTGGCGTCGAGCGCGTACTCGGTCGAGTACGAGCGGATCGCGGTGACGGTGTCGTGGAACACCGCGGTGTCGCCCCGCGAGAGCTGGACCGATACCGCGTGCACGCCCTCGCCGCCACCGGGAACCGATGCGGAGAACGTGGCGAGGTCGGTGCGCTCGAGCGGCACCTCGACCCGGCTGCCGTCCGGCAGGGTCACCGTCGCCAGCCCAGTGACGTCGCCGGAGACCACCTCCGCGGCGTCGACGGTCACCTCGATCCGGTCCGCGTCGGTGGTGGCGGACACAGCGAAACTGGGGTCGGGGTCCGCGGGCAGGGTCGCCTTGACGACGTCGGCCCAGAACTGCGAGAAGCGCTCCCACGACACCCACCCCGCCGACCATCGGTCGGTCGCGTCGGAGGTCCACGCGGTCACGGTTCCCAGCCCCGCCTGCCACGTGGCGAGCAACGGGTCGCGTTCCTCGCCGATCTGCAGCAGCGTCCGTGCCGTCGGCTTGGCGGTCGTGGCGAGGTAGCCCAGCAGCGGCGGGGTCTCGGACAGGTCCTCGGTCGCCGGGGCGATGCCGGTCACGACGGGGAGGAACGAGCCCTCGTTGATGATGGGGCGCGCGGCGAACTGCACCTCGGAGACGATGATGTCGGGGATCGACATCAGGTCGCGTCCGGGGTAGTAGCGCCCGCCACCCGCCTCGGCCATGCGGCGCAGCACCTCGCCGGTGCCCTCGCCGGTCGCGACGACCGACAGGGTGATCCCGGCCTCGGCGGCCTCCCGTGCGACGTCGAGCATGTCGGGGTTCTCGCTGAAGCCGTCGGTGAAGAGCACGATGTGGCGCAGCCGGGCGTTGGCGTCCTTGAGCGCGGTGATGGCCTCGCGGATGGCGCCGGGGACGTTGGTCTCGCCGTTGGGGTGCAGCTTGGCGAGGGCGTCGTCCACGACCGCGTCCGAGGGCAGGCTCTGAAGCGGCAGGACCCAGCGTGCGTTGGCGTTGAAGGCCAGCACGCCGACGAGGTCCTGGGCCTCGAGCGCACGGACGGCTCTGGCGACCGCCTCCTTGCTGATGTCGGTCTTGTTGATCCCGCCCTCCTCCGACATGCCAGGGCCGCCGCCGAAGCCGTCGGCGCGGCAGTGGCACGCGGCCATCGACCCGGAGACGTCGACGACGAGCGCCTCAGCGACGGAGGGTCGGCGCTTGGGGTCCTTGACCCGGGCGAACACCGGGAGCAGGTCCTCGAGGGGCGTGGTGTCGTAGCCGCCCATGCCGTAGGAGTCGTCGCCGCCGACCGTGACCAGGCCGCGCCCCGCGTCGCGCACGTACGCGTCCAGCGTCACCATCCCCTGCTCGCCGATCGCGCTGACCGGCACGTCGACGAGCACGACCGCGTCGTAGTCGAGGAGGCGGTCGAGCGGGGGCAGCGGGGCCTGCTCGGCGCCGGAGCGGTCGGCCGGGACCGATGCCGCCTCGAGCGCGGCCTCGATGTCGCTGCCCGCGCCGGTCTCGTGCTCGTAGACGAGCACGCGTGCCGGCCCGTCGACCTGGACCGCGGTGTAGGCGACGTCGTTGGCGGTGATCGACGACGCTCCGGACGCGAGCCGGACCTGGTAGCGCACCGTGCCGGTGCGGTCGGCGACCTGCGGGACGGTGACCTCGGTGCGTCCGGGCGCGGCGGAGACGGACTCCCGGTGCACCTCGCTGCCGTCGGCCTCGACCACGACGACGACATCGGTTGCGGACCCGCCCGTGTTGCGGATCACCCCGGTCACGTCGAACGCGTCACCCTCGCGCACCCTCGACGGTGCGTGCACCGACTCGACGAGGACGTCGGCGCGCTGACCCGACGCGATCGGCACGACGTCGACCGCGACGCCGGAGACGGCCAGCTCCTCGGCGGCGGCGAGCGCATCGCCGGACGTCTCGCGTCCGTCGGTGATCAGCACGACCCGTCGCCGCTGCTGGCTGCCCAGCGCGCCCTGAGCCAGCCGCAGCGCTCGGGATAGGTCGGTGGCGCTGGCGTCTACCACGGTGGCGAACTCGTCCGTGGGTGGGTCGGGGCGCAGCGTGTACTCGAGGCGTGCGTCGCGGCCGAACACCGCGAGCGTGGCGCGGTCACCCTCCGGCTTGGCGGCGATGGCAGCGTCCACCCAATCGCGTGCGTCGTGCTGGTTGCCGCCGACCGAGTCCGACACGTCCACCAGGAACGCGACGTCGACGTCGCGCCCCGCCGAGGCCCACCGGGGTGCGGCGAGCGCGAGGACCAGCAGCGCGATCGCGGTGGCACGCAGCCACGTGGCGGCGCGCTGCTGGCGCGGTCGCACCGCCGCCACCGGGCCGCCTCGGCGCAGCCCCGCCCACACGATAAGCGGGACGACTAGGAGTCCGAACAGCCACAGCGGATGATCGAACGCGAGACGCATCAGGCCGCACCTCCCGCGGCGTCGGCGGGCTCCGCGCCCCGACCCCGCCCGAAGCGACCGCGCCGCACGGGTCCACGCTCACGTCCCGAACCGCCGTGGCGCGACCGCCAACGCCGTCCGACGTGGACCCACAGCCACTCGGCGGCCGCAAGGACCGCCACCGCGAGCACCAGCCACGGGGCGAAGCTGCGGCGGCCCTCGGCCGCGCCCGATCGGACCACGTCGGCCTCAGCGCGGGCCTCGACGGGGTCGGGGCGCGCTCGGGAGAGGTCGGCCTCGGTCGGCTCCGCATTGACCGCTATCGCCGCGGGTGCCGCGTCGGAGCCGCCCTCGATGCGCCAGACCCCGACCTGGTCGACCAGCAGCTGGGGGCGCAGCGGATCGACGCTGACCGGGTCGCCACTGGGTGGAGCCACGGTGATGGCTCCGTCGCCGTCCGCACCTGGCGCATCGGCGGGAAGCGCCACGGTCGAACCGGCGATGGCGGGAGCGGTCGCGGGAGGGCCTGCGAGCCACGACACCGCGTTCGCGACGAACACGGGCCACGCCGTCAGCAGAGGGAGGTTGGACTGGAGCAGGTCGAACCCGACCAGCACGACCGGCGCTCCGTCGAGCCGCCCCGCCTGCACCAGCGCCCCGTCGGGGCCGCCGACGACCTGCGCCAACGCGGCCGCGTCGTAGCTCGTCGCGGCCGCGATCGCGATCTCGGACAGGTCGACGTCCGCGAGCAGCTCGTGGGCGGGATCCTGGAACGTGACAGGCGGCAGCTCCACCTCGCCGGAGGCGACGACGCCGGCCGGTGGCTCGGCGGGAGCGACGTAGAGCGTGGGCAGGGTCGGGGCGCCCGGGGCGGCGACACGATCGACCACGAGCAGGTCGACCTCGAGCAGGTTGGTCGGGACGACGGGGGAGGTCTGCACGGTCACACCCGGCACCGCTGCGAACGCGGCCTCGAGGAACACGTTGCCGGGACCGGCGATCATCACCGTGAGCTCGCGCGGCGCGGCCAGCACCGCGAACGCCTGGTCGTCGAGCCCGAGCGCATCACCGACCGCGACTCCCGTCACGTCGGTCCCGACCGGCTCGACGCGGGCGCGCAGGATCTCGCCGTCGCCAGCCGGCACGGTCAGCACACGGTCTTCGGTCCCGCGGGGCGCGAGGTGGACGGTCTCCTCGACCACGTCGATGCCGTCGACCGACAGGGTCAGCACGGCGTCCGCTCCGAGCTGGCCGAGGTTGCGCACCTGCACCAGGGCCTGGTTCGTACCCGCCCCGAGGGGGACCGCGGAGAGGCGGGTCACGGCGAGGTTCGGTCGGTCGATGCCCACGGCGGTCACGACCAGCTCCTCGGGCACGGCGGCCTGCGCCTCGGTCGGCACCGCGCCGTCGGTCAGCAGGTGCAGCACGGTCGACTGGGCGGGGCGCTGCAGCGCTGCTGCCAGCGTGAACGCGTCGACGAGGTCGGCGGCGCCGTGGGTGGGGCGGACCGCACGGAGCGCACGCCGGATCGCGGCGGGGTCCGAGGAGGCGGACAGCAGCACGCGGGCACGACTCGACGCCTCGACGACCGAGATCTCCTGCCCCGGTGACATCCGCGCGACGAGCTCGTCTGCCTCCCGTCGCGCCAGTTCGAGTCGGGTCGGACCCTCCTCGTCGGCGAGCATCGATGCGGACGCGTCGACGATGAGGATGGTGTGGTCGCCCAGCTCCGCCGGGACGGTCACGAACGGACGCGCGAGTGCGACCGCTCCCGCGAGGATCGCCAGCAGCACGAGCCAGAACGTGGCGTCGGGTCGGAAGCGCTGCCAGGGCACGGCGGCGGTCACGGACCGATCGGTGTGCCCCCAGAGGTAGGTCGAGGCGACCCGGACGGCGGGACGGCGCGAGCGCAGCAGGTACCAGACCACCAGAGGGACCGCGAGGGCGGCGGCCCCGAGGCCGATGGGGACCGCGAGGTTCACGCCACCACCCCGAGCCGCCGGAGCGCTTCGAACACGAGCCGATCGACCGGTTCGTCGTCGACCAGACGCGACAGCACCACGCCGTGCCGACCGCACGCCTCCGCGATGGCGTCGAGCCAGGCGTCGCGGACCTCTGCGTGCTGACGGAGGGTGTCCTCGGCGATGCCGACCTCGACCTCCTCGCCGGTCTCGGCGTCGACGAGTCGCAGGTCCCCGCGCTCGGGCGGGTCGAGATCGTCACGCCCGAGGACCTGCACCAGCAGCGCGTCGCCCCGCCCTGCCGCGAGCGTGCGCACGACCTCGTCCCAACCGTCGAACAGCAGGTCGCTGATCAGCACGACCGGCCCTGTCGGTCCCTCGCCGTGGGCGCGTCGGAGCGCGGCGACGAGGTCGGGGCGGCCGGCGGGCTCGTCGCCCCCGACCGCAGACACGGCCGCCAGGAGCTGGTCCTCCAGGGCGTAGGGTGCCGACGGGCCACGCAGCCACGGACCGGCAGCTACGGCATCGCCATCGGCAGCGATCAGCCGGACGCGGTCCTGACCGTTGGTGGCGAGCACCCCGAACGCGGCCGCGACCTGCTGCGCGGCGCTGAGCTTGTCCCCGAACGTCATCGACGCCGAACGGTCGAGCACGATGCGCAGGGCCGCCTCGTCCTCGGCCTCGTAGAGCTTGACGAGCATCCGTCCCAGCCGCAGGTAGGCAGGCAGATCGAGACGTCGGGGATCGTCGCCCGCGACGTACTCGCGGTAGTCGGCGAAGTCGAGCGAGCTGCCGAAGCGACGGGATGCGTGCCCACCGGCGTAGCGCCCCGCGACGCGGCGCCGCGCCTGGAGACGGAACCGTGACAGCCCCGCGACCAGGTCGGTGGACAGCAGTCGGCTCACACCGCGCCCTTGACCGGCGGTCCCGGAACCGGGACCGCCTCGAGGACCGCGTCGATGACGTCGTCGGGGACGATGCCGGCGGGCAGCGCCTCGTAGCCGAGCACGAGCCGGTGGCGCAGGCACGGGTAGGCGGCGGCGCGGACGTCCTCGACCGACGCCTGGAGGCGCCCATCGAACAGGGCGTACACCTTCGAGAGGAGGACCAACGACTGCGCCCCACGCGGCGAGCTGCCATGCGCCACGTAGCGACGCACGACGTCGGGTGCGGTCGCCGAGGTCGGGTGGCTGGCCTCGACGAGATCGACGACGTGGCGGGTGACGTGCGACGCGATGGGCACCTCACGCACCAGTCGGATGGCCGCCACGAGGTCGCGGTCGGTCGCGACCGGCTCCGCGATGGGGGTGTCGACGCCGGTCGTGCGGTCGAGGATGTCGACGAGGTCGTCCGCCGTCGGCAACGGCACGAGCACCTTGACCAGGAAGCGGTCGAGCTGGGCCTCCGGCAGCGGGTAGGTGCCCTCCATCTCGATCGGGTTCTGGGTCGCCATCACGAAGAACGGCCGCGGCAGGTCGCGGGTGACCCCGCCGACGGTGACGCGTCGCTCCGCCATGGCCTCGAGCAGGGCGCTCTGGGTCTTCGGCGTGGCGCGGTTGATCTCGTCGGCCAGCAGCAGTTGGGTGAACACCGGCCCCTGGCGGAACGTGGCCTCCATGGCCTCGCCGAGCACGGTCGTGCCGACGATGTCCGCGGGCATCAGGTCCGGGGTGCACTGCACGCGCGTGAACGTGAGGTGCAGCGCCTCGCCCAGGGTCCGCAGCAGCACGGTCTTGCCCAGGCCAGGCACGCCCTCGAGCAGCACGTGGCCCTCGGCGAACAGGCCCGCGAGCACATCACGGACCAGCTCGCGCTGCCCCACGATCACCTTGCGGATCTCGGACTCGACGCGGCCTGCGAGATCCGCGAAGCCGTCAGCGTCCATCGTCAACCTCCGGTCCCGATGCGGTCGAAGTAGCCCTGGATGAGGTCGCGGAGGCGCACCGGGAACCCGGCGCGCTCGATCGCCTCGGTCGCGGCGTCGCGGTAGCGGGCGAGCACATCCAGGTAGGGCACCAGCGCCTCGTTGCGCACGCCCTCGCCCTCGCCCCGCCCGACCGTGGCCTGCTCGCCCTGCCCCGAGTCGCGCCCGCCGAGGTGGATGTCGTCCCCGTCCGGGCCCGCCAGCTGCGGCGGATCGAAGACCGTCGCGAGGTCGGGCTGTGTCTCGGCACCGGCGGCGTTGCCCGGGCCCTCTCCCGGCGTCGCGTCGCCCTGTCCCTGCGTCCCGGTCGGGTTGCCACCCCCACCGGTGTTCCCCTGCGCCTGTCCCTGGCCCTGTCCTTGCCCTTGGCCCTGGCCTTGGCCCTGCCCTTGTCCTTGTCCTTGGCCTTGTCCTTGTCCTTGGCCTTGCCCTTGTCCTTGTCCTTGGCCTTGCCCTTGTCCTTGTCCTTGGCCTTGCCCCTGGCCTTGCCCCTGGCCTTGGCCCTGGCCTTGTCCTTGGCCCCCGCCCGCCGCCGGGTTGCGCAGGCGCTGCAGCGCCCCGCTGACCGCGCCCTCGGCCTGCGCCGTGGCGCCCTGCGCGTCGAGGTGGTCGAGCGCCGAACCGACCGCTTCGGATGCCTCGGCCAGCGCCCCGGCGGCCTCACCGGCCTGCCCGCTGGCCAGCGCGTCGGCAGCCTGACCCAGCGCCGCAGCGACCTCGGGCTGTCCCGACGCGAGCGACTCCGCCAGTTCCGCGAGCCGCTCCGCGGTGGCGGCGGCCTCCTCGTCGGACAGCTGCTCAGCCTGGCGCGCCAGATCCTCGAGCTGCGACCGGACCGTGTCGCCGGCTCCCAGTGGCGAGCGAGCGAGATCGCGCGCGAGTCCGGTCAAGGCGGTGCGCTGGGACGCCAGGTCACGGTCGAGCTGCTCCGCGAGCTCCGCCCGCGAACGCGCGAGCGCTTCCAGCGCCTGTTCCAGCTCACCGCTCTCGAGCCGCTCGGCGAGCTGCTCCAGCTCGGCAGCGAGCGCGTCGCGCTCGGGATCGCCGGGGCGCGCGAGTTCCGCTGCCTCCTCACGGAGTTGCTCCGCCTCGTCGTCGAGGAGCTGCTCGACGGCGGCACGCTCGGCCCGTACCTCGTCCATCGGGTTGGGCGCCGCGACCAGGGCGACGGCGGCCAGGATCGCGACGGCGCCGAGGGCGTGGAGCCTGCCGGGGCGGCGCAACCCGTCGGGCCACGACTCCACCGACCCGGCCGCAGCCTCGGCCGCGGCGATCTGCGGCAGCGCGAGCTGTGACCGGCTCTCGCGCTCGCGTAGCTCCACGGCGGTGGCGTACCGGTCGTGTGTCCCCAGCCAGCGGTCGGCTGCCCAGGCCGCCCACACCGACGGGATGCGGACGCTCGCGGCGACCGCGAGGGTGAGAGCGACGGCCGTGCCGAGCAGCGCCACCAGGACCACGTCCGCGTCGGGCAGCAGCCACAGCCGTGAGGCGATGCCCCAGACGACGCCGACGGCGCCCGCCGCGATGAGTGCATGCGCGCCCGCCGCGATGGCGCGGTTGGCGCGCATGCGCCGACGCGCACGGGTCACGAGCCGGTCGAGGTTGGGGGTCGGCCCAGTCACCTCACAACCTCCTCGTCGTCACCGGCCGCCGTCGCGGGCGGCGGGTCAACGGTCAGGTCGGGCAGCGGCTCGATCAGGGTGCCGTTGGCGCCCTTCACGCGTCGGCGGTACCGGGGCGGGACCCGGTCGGGGCGCAGGCGTCGCGCCGCCACCACGAAGCCCACGAGGCCCAGTCCGGCGTAGATAGCCAGCACCCGCCACCACACGTCCTCGGGCTCCTCGTCGAAGCCGACGAAGTCGGGACCGACGAAGCCCTGCTCCTCGAAGATCCGCTCCTCGAAGAACGCCGGCGCGTCGAGGAACTCACCCTCGACGAACCCGCCCTCGAGCATCACGTGTTCCATCCCTCCATCTCCGAACGGCAGCTGCGATGCGAACGGCGACAGCAGCGTCGGCAGCTCGCGGCCGACGTACAGCTGCCGCGCTGCGCCGGCCGCGTCTGCCACGCCGTAGAAGGGGTTGAGGTGCAGCGACATCGATGTGCTGCCGGTGAAGTTGAGCTCACGCACCGACGTCTCGATCAGGTGGCCGAAGCCCGTCCCGATGGTCAGGAACAGCACCAGGCCGTAGGTCGTGACGACCGCCGCCGACGTGCGGCGTGCGAACGACGAGATCCCGAGGCTGATCGCGGCCAGGGAGATCGCGATGACGATCAGCGCGAGTGCGCCCTTCGCGAGGTCACCGGCCGAGACCCCGCCGAGGAAGAACGTGGCCGCCCCGAACGGCAGCGCGGCGACCACGAGCAGCAGCAGCCAGGCGACCGACGCCCCGAGCTTGCCCAACGCGATCGACCACGGCCGCACCAGGGTCACCTGCAGCAGCGACAGCGTCCGGCGCTCACGTTCCCCGGCGATCTGGGCCGCCGCGTACCCCGGAGCGATGAACAGCACGAGCAGGAGCACGAACCCCAGGAGGTTGTCGAACAGGAAGCGCCCGAGCGACGGACTCAGTGCGAAGTCCTCGAACCCGGCGAAGCGCGCGTGCTGCTCGATGTCGTGGTTCGCCCACCACCACAGCAACTGCATGAGCAGCGCCAGTGTGGTGACGTAGGCGGTCAGGACCACGAAGGTGCGGCGGCCGCGCCAGCGCTCCAGCAGCTCACGACGCAGGACCGGGTTCACCGCCAGGGCCTTCATCGCACGATCCCTTCCGTGACCGACAGGAACAGGTGCTCGAGGCCGCCCCGCGCCTCCCGGAAGTCCACGACCCGGATCCCGTCGGTGACGAGATCCGCCAGCAGGTCGGCGACCGCCTCCTCGCTCCCGGCGAGTTCGGTGTTGATGCGGTTGCCGGTGATCGCGATCGCTGTGCCACCGTGGCGTCCGATCGTCGCCACGGCGCGCTCGACGGTCGCCTCGTCCCCCAGGATGCGGATCGAGATCGTGATCGCCGATGCCAGCGTGGCCCGGATCGCGTCGGGGGTGCCCTGGGCCAGGACCTTGCCCGCCTCGATGATGCCGACCTGGTCGCACAGCTCCTCGAGCTCCGCCAGGATGTGCGAGCTCACCAGGATCGTGCGTGACTGCCGGCTCAGCTCGAGCAGGATCTCGCGCAGCTCCACCCGGGCCCGCGGATCGAGACCCGACGCGGGCTCGTCGAGGACCAGCACCTCCGGGTCATGCACCAGCGCCCGGGCCAGCGACAGCCGCTGCTGCATGCCGCGCGACAGCCCCGACACGTCGGTGTCGCGCTTGTGGCTCAGCTCGACGAGTTCGAGCAGGTCGCCGACCTGCCGGCGCCGCTCGGGCCCGGACAGGTGGTAGGCGCTGGCGAAGAAGTCGAGGTACTCGGCGCACGTGAGCCCGTCGTAGGTGCCGAAGAAGTCGGGCATGTAGCCCACGCGACGGCGCACCTCGCGTTGATCGGTGGTCGGATCGAACCCGCAGACCTCGATCGAGCCGCCGTCCGGGGTCAGGAGCGTGACGATCGCGAGCATGGTCGTGGTCTTGCCCGCCCCGTTGGGCCCGATCAGACCGAACACCGCCCCGCTGGGGACGTCGAGGTCGAGCGCGTCGACCGCCCGGAGATGCCCGTAGCGCTTCACGAGACCCCGGACCGTGATCGCCGCGTCACCGAGGACGACCTCGGACGCCGACGTGTCGGGCGGTACTGCGGTCGCGGTCACGTCATCGCCCTCTGTCGCAGGGTCAGGCCTCGTCCCGAGAAGTCGAACGGGAAGAACTCGCCCTCGACGCGGATGTAGACGTCACCGAGCGGCAGGAGGTAGGGCTCCGCCGGGGCGGTCACCTCGCCGTTACGCTCCTCCCGGAACGCCTCGTCGAAGGGGCGCCACTCACCGGCCACGTGGTCCCACACCGACAGGCGGACCTGTCCGCCGGGGAAGGGGAAGTCGGGCGGGGGTGGAGGCATCGGTTCGGACTGGACGATCGCGCTGCACTCGACGACGTCCCCGTCGGAGGTGCAGATCTCGAAGACCTCACCATCGAAGCTGCACTCCGCGTTGGGGGGACAGTCGGGAAGGGGTGGGGCTGGGATCGCTTGGGGTAGGGGTGGTAGACCCGCCCCGCCGGGGCAGACGGTGATCCCGTCCTGGTCGAAGCAGTCGCCCGGCACGGCCACCGGGCCACCGGGCTCGAGCAGGTGACCCGCCTGCGCCCCGAGCGTCGCCACGAGCGTGTCGCCGTCGGTCTGAGGCAGCCGGAAGCGCAACAGCACCTGTCCCGAACCCTCGACCGCCAGCGGCCCAGGACGCCAGAGGTCGCCGAACCCGCGGCTGGTGAGCACCGCGCGGGGCGTCAGCGCGGGGCTCGCGACGCCATCCGCTGATGGGGTGATGCCGACCGCCACGAAGGTACCGAGGTCGCGGGCCGGGCGGCCGTCGACCTCGACCGCGCCGGTCGCGTCCTCCTCGGTGGCGTAGGCGCCAGTCACGAACACCGCCCCAGGGCTCCCGTCGAGGATCGAGTTCCGGAGCAGGGCTGCGAACGCGCCCGGCGGTGTGGGCTGGCCGTTGGCCTTGCGCAGTCCCTGGAACGGATCGAGGTAGGGGTCGACCGTACCGAGCCGCTCGGGCAGCGCGACGGTGCCGCTCGTGCGCTCGCCCGGTCCGATGTCGTCGAGGCGCACGGCGCGGGTGGCCAGTCGGATCCGGGCGTCCTGCAGGACGGCGTCGCCGAGGTTGGTGACCTCGACGGTGAGCTCGTCGCCATCGACCTCGGCGACCACGTCGAGGGGAGGCGCTTGCGCCGTCGGTCGCCACGCCACCACCGAACCGACCTGCAGCGACTCGAGCGGCAACTCGACCTCGACCCGGTCGGAGCCCCGGGAGAGGTGCGCGGGTCCCGAGAACGATTGGGGGATCACGTCCCAGTCGGTCCCAGGCAGCACCACCTGGTGCTCGCCGGGGGTCGGGGCGCGGACGACCGCGGTCACGAGCTCCGCACCGCTCCCGTCGAGCCACCAGCTCGTCGCTCCCTGCAGCCCGACCGGCGGTTGGGAGCCGGTCGCGGCCAGGAAGCCGCCTCCAGCGAACAACAGCGTGATGACCGGCACCGTCCCCCAGGCGAGCTCGGGGCGACGCAGTCGTCTGAGGATCAGGCCGTTCGCGGGACCCACGAGCAGCACGTAGCCGACCAGGAAGGCCGTCAGCCACGGTAGCGACGGCACGTCGAGGCCCTGGCTGCCGACCGCCTCGGTCGCGATGCCGGTGACCGAGTGGTTGTCGTCGAAGTTCGGAGGACGCTCCACCGACCCGACGGACTTGGGGGCGAGCTGGCTCCACAGTCCGGCGTCGGTGCCGAGGGGCGGCTCGCCGAGCACGGCGGCGGTCACGGTGACCCGGCCGCGTCCGGCGATCGTCGCCGCCGCGATGACCGCGTCGTCACGTTCGATCGTGCGTGCACCCTCGGCAGGCACGAGCGCCGGAGCCTCACCGGCTGGCTCGACCGCCGTCGCGGGACTCCAGGGCAGGCCGAGATCGACGGGCCCGGGAGTCGTCGTCGACACGACGAGGTCGAGCCCGGACGTGACGGCCGTGGCCAGGTCGGTGCGACCCTCGTCCGGCAGCGCCACGAGCTGGTCGGCGGTGATGATCAGGGTCGACAGTGACTGCATCGAACGCGGAGACACCTCGAGCCAGGCGGGATCGACTGGGACGAGCAGCGCGGTCTCCTGCGTCGCGGCGAACTGGATCGTCGGGGCGGTGGCCGGCACCTCTCCCACGACCCCGACGGCGTACGAGGAGGTCATCAGCCGCAGCGTCACGGCCCGCTCCAGCGGGTCGCGACCGTCCTCGCTCACCCGCACCCGGATGCGCTCGGTCGGTGCGATCAGGAAGCGGAACACCTGTTCCGAGCCGGCCGGGACCTCGACTTCGCGTTCCTCGACCATCTCGGCGACGGACAGGTGGGCGCCGATGGAGATCGTGCCGGCGAAGACGCGGGTCGGGGCGAGCCGCACGGTAACCGGTACCCAGCCGAAGCCGTGGTCGTCCGAGAACCCGGCTCGGACCTCGAGCCCGAGTTCCTCGGCGGTGAGCGCAGCGTCGGCTTCCCCGGCTCCTGCCGGTGTCGCGGTGAGAGCCAAGGTGAGCAACAGCGACCAGGCCAGGAGGGACACGAACGCGAACGCGCCGACACCCCGCCGTCGTCGCACGATCTCCACCCTTCCGCGCCTGCTGTTGACTCACCTCGTCAGACGCGCCCCGCTCCCGTGAGGTTCCGGACCGCCCCCGC
Source organism: Actinomycetota bacterium (assembly GCA_019347575.1). Classification (NCBI taxonomy): domain Bacteria; kingdom Bacillati; phylum Actinomycetota; species Actinomycetota bacterium. The sequence continues at coordinate 50,981 of JAHWKY010000026.1, forward strand.
CGGGTTCGGCGGGCCGCAGTATCCCCCTCTACGGTGCTCGGCGCACGCCGTTCGCCCTCCGTGACGCACGAGCGGCGCGGGAGGTTGCAGTGGCGGAACGCATCGGCGTCGGCGAGATCACCGGCGAGGAGGTACCCGCCACGCCGTCGGCCACGGTGATGCTGCTGCGGGGCGGCGATGAGCGGCTCGAGGTGCTGATGCTCGAGCGCCACCTCGACAGCGACTTCGCGGGCGGGGCGTACGCCTTCCCGGGCGGGAAGGTCGACGACACCGACCGCTCGCTGGACGCGGGGCGCTGGTCCGGCCCCGAGGCATCGGAGCTGGCACGGGAGCTGTCCTGTGACGCCCCAGCCGACGCACTCGGTCTCCACGTCGCCGCGGTCCGCGAGACGTTCGAGGAGGCCGGGGTGCTGCTGGCCACCTCCCCCGACGGTCCGGTCGACGCCGCGCTGCTCGCGACCGAGACGTACGTCGAGGCGCGGCGACGGCTGAACGTGCGCGGCGAGCCGTGGGACTGGCGGCCCTGGCTCGCGGCCGAGGGGTTGGCGCTCGATCTCAGCGCGCTCGCGCTCTTCTCGTGGTGGGCCACACCTGCTGGCGTGCACCGGCGCTTCGACACGCGCTTCTTCCTCGCCCAGCTACCGGACGAGCAGGCCGAGGTGGCCGCGCACAACCACGTCGAGACCACCGGTTCGCGCTGGATCGCGCCGAGTGAGGCCCTCGCGCAGGCCGAGCGGGGCGCGGTCACGATCGTCTACCCGACCCGCAAGAACCTCGCGGCCCTGTCTGCCTACCCCACCGCTGCCACCGCGTTCGCGGCCGCTGCGGCGCGCGAGACTGACCGCCGCCGCGTCCAACCTCGCATCATCCGCGGCCCCGAGGGCGAGCTGCTCGTCCAGCACCCCCACGGCGGCCCCCCCGAACCCGGCTGAGCCGAGAGGTGCATACGCTCGGAGCGTGACCGCCGATCCGCTGGCCGCGCTCGAGCCGCCCGCCGACCCACGCGCGACGTGGGACCTTCCTCCGTTCGGCACGATGCCGACCACGGTGGAGCTCGACCCTCGGGTGACCCGCGTGCTCGCCCCGAACGCCTCGCCGATGACCTTGGATGGGACCAACACCTACCTCGTCGGCGAACCGAGGGCGGGGGTGGTGTTGCTGGTCGATCCGGGTCCTGAGGACCCCGAGCACCTCGCTGCGGTCGAAGCGGCGATCGCTGAGCTCGACGCCGAGGTCGCCTTGATCCTGGTGACCCACCACCACCGCGATCACGCCGAGGCAGCCCTCGCCTGGGCGTCTCGGTTCGGGTGTCGCGTGGCGGCAGCACGCCCCGATGTGGCCGGCCCCGATGGTCTCGTGCTCGGTGCCGAGGACCTCGTCGCGATGCCGGGTTCGGGCGCGACCGTGGCGGTCGTGGCGACCCCGGGACACTCGGCGGATCACCTCGCGTTCCGGCTGCCGCACGGTCCTCTCCTTACGGGCGACCACATCCTCGGCCGCGGGACCTCGGTCGTCGCCTACCCCGACGGGGACCTCGGGGCCTACCTCGAGTCGCTGCGACGCGTGCTCGGTGTCGGCCCGGATGCGCTCTACCCCGGCCACGGGCCCGAGCTGGTCGCCGGCGATGCCACCGAGGTCATCGCCTACTACCGCGCCCACCGTGAGTTCCGGATGCGCCAGATCATCGCCGTGCTCGCGCGTGCCCCGCACACTCCACGAGAGCTCGTGGCCCGGATCTACGCCGATGTCGACCGCGGTCTGTGGGACGCGGCGGAGCTGTCGACCCGGGCGGCTGTGGAGGAGCTGCAGCGTCAGGGCGTCGTAGCCCTGGAGGAGGACATCGCGCGGCTGGTCGACGCAGGTGGCTGAGCCGACCCCTGGCAAGATGCCGCGACGGAGGACGTGATGAGACGGACGATCGGGACGTGCGCGCTGATGGCCGTGCTGGCCGTGGCGTGCGGCGGCGACGACGCCGCACCGGAGCCGACCGCCCGCCCGAGCCTGACGGCTGTGCCGGTCGACCCGCCATCGCCTCCGGCGACGCCGAGCACACCGTTGCCCGCACCGTCCCCGTCACCTTCCCCGTTGGAGGAGGTGTCGCCGACTCCCCACGATCCCACGGACACCGATCGCGCGCGCTTCATCCAGGGGCACCACCCCGACGGTGCCGGCGACCTCGAGCACGTGGCGATCGACGTCGATGGCGACGCCGTGGAGGAGATCGTGTTCGTCTACGTCCAGACCGCGGCCTCGGTCTCGAGGGTCGAGGTCGCCTGGTGGGCGGGCGCCGAGTACCGCATCGAGTGGACCGGCGACGGCGGGGCGGCCGACCGGGTCGACAACCTGTCGGTCCGCGACGTGAACGCCGACGGCCGTACCGAGATCGCCGTGTCGCAGTCGGTGGGTGCATCCGGCCAGTCGCTGACGCTGTGGCGGGCGGCGGACGGTGCCCGACGCTTCGACCCCTTGACCGCCCAGGGCGGCTGCCACGCGGGGTCCCACACCTACGGGGTCGTCGGGGCGCAACTGGAGGACACCGACGGCGACGGGTCGGCGGAGGTCCACGCCACCTGTGACGACAGCCCGCTCCCGGTCGCCGCGTGGACGACGGACGTCTACGTCTGGCGCGACGACGCCTACCGCTTCGACCGCACCCGCTTCCCCGGCGACAGCCCGTGAGCATCTACCGCGACATCGTGGTGGGGACCGACGGTTCAGTGACCGCGTCGGAGGCCGTGCGACGGGCGGTCGAGCTGGGTCGGGCCACGGGCGCCACCGTGCACGTCGTCTACATCGGGGCGCCGGACCGATCCGAGAACATCCTGCGCCAGGCCGTCGAGCCCTACCCCGACGACGACGTGCGCACCCTGCACCGCGAGGGCGACCCCGCGGAGATGCTCGTGAAGGCGGCGACTGACCTCGGCGCCGGCTGCATCGTGGTGGGCAACCGGGGCATGCGGGGCGCGCGGCGGTTCGTGCTCGGATCGGTGCCCAACACCGTCAGCCACACCGCCCCGTGCGACGTGCTGATAGCCGCCACCACCTGATCCGAACCGCAGCGTGTGCATCTGGACCCGGAGGGCGGGTCTGGTTGCACCCACTGGGTTCGCGACAGCCGCAGCGTGTGCATCTGGACCCGGAGGGCGGGTCTGGTTGCACCCACTGGGCCAAAACCGCGGAACCCCTCCCGGAGGAGGGGTTCCGCGTGGTGGTTCCCTACGGAGCGGGAGAGGGGATGGGGAGAGACCCGCTCCGTTGGTTATCCACCCGCCAGCGTGACCTGAGGGGAGAGTCACACCGGCATCTCTACACACGAGACTGTACCGACCCACCGGGCGACCCCCCAGCCACGGAAGGACCAATTCGTCTAGTCCTTCCGAGTCACCCGGCCGCGACGTCGGCCCCTCGTCGGTAGCCAGTGTCAAGGTGGGTACGGTTCGTGCCGAACGGATGGACAGGGCCGTGTGCAGGCACGCCCGGAGGAGCCTCGATGGCCGAGTTCCTGGACAGCTTCGACGTCGAACGCGGGTCGCTCCTGCAAGCGCTGCGTCACTTCGAGGAGGTCTGGGACCGTTTCCTCGAGCGACGGGCGCTCGAGATCGAGGGCCAGTCGGTCTCCGACAGCCTCGTCACCAACGAGCTGATGCTCATCCGCAACGACCTCGAGGCCACGTCGTTCACCGTCGGCGTGTTCGGACTCATCAAGCGCGGCAAGTCCACCCTGATGAACGCGCTGGTCGGCCGTCAGGTCAGCGAGATGCACGTGACACCCGAGACCGCGGTGCCGGTCTACTGCAGCTACGGCGAGACGCCGGAGGCGGAGGTTCACTTCGCCGACAGCAGCGTCCGGCACGTGGCGGTCGAGGATGTCGCCGAGTACACGAGCCAGAAGTCCAACGCGAACAACCAGCTCGGCGTCACCTACGTCCACCAGCGCGTCCCCGTCGGGTTCCTGCGCAACGGGACCCGGCTGATCGACACGCCCGGGCTCGATGACGCACACGCCGACGAGGTCTACACCGAGCGCACGATGCAGGAGCTGGACATCTGCGACGCCGGGGTCGTGGTGTTCCTCAGCCCTCCCAACGTCAGCGCGACCGAGATGCGCTTCCTCGAGCACATCGTCGCCCGCAACCTCAAGAAGACCTTCCTCGTGTGCAACATGTACCCCCAGCACTTCTACGACGTCGAGACGCGCAACGCGGTGCTCGAGTACGCGGGGCGCAAGATCGTGGAGGCCACCCGCCGCGCAGGCGGAACCGGCGAGGTCCGCGTCTACCCCGTCTGTGCCCTCGAGGCCTGGAACGCCCAGCTCGAGGACGACATCGACAAGTGGAAGCGGTCCGGTGCGGACCGGCTCATGCGCGAGCTCGAGCTGTACCTGACCGAGGTCGCCGGCGCGGACGTGCTCGCGGATACGGCTCGGCGCATCGTCGAACTGACGAAGATGGCGAAGAGCGACGTGCAGGTACGTCTGCGGTTGCTCGACGATCCCGCGCAGCTCGCACAACGACGGGTGCAGCTCGACGGGAACGTCAGGGAGCTCGAGGCCGAGTACGACCGCGTCGTCAACTCGGCGATGACCGAGCTCGGTCCCCTGAAGATGCGAATCCGCGGGATGCTGCTGCAGCCGTTCTCGCGCGCCAAGGGTGCCGTCAGCCGGATGCAGGAGGTCGAGGAGCTCGAGCGCTTCGCGGGCAAGTTCCGCCGCGAGATCGAGGTCGCCGGCGAGGTGGCGTCCCGCAACCTCGCGGATGGTTTCCGCACGATCGCCGATCGTGTCCGTGCCGCGCTCGAGGCGCAGTTCCACGCGGTCATGAGCGACTTCTCCCCCAACATCCCCGAGGTCAACCTCGGGCGGGGCGCGCTGCTGGTCGCTCCCGAGCACCTGCAGGAGCTCGCCCGCGCGGAGGACCGCAAGAAGCAGACCGCGATGGCCGGCGCGGCGGGCGGCGCGTTGACCGGCGGCGGCATGGCCATGCTCGCCATCGGTGGGCTGCTGGGTCCGCTGGGGTTGCTCGGCGGGGCGCTCGTCGGCTGGAAGCTGTCGGGGATGCTCGGCGGCTCGGGGATCGAACGCATGCGCGAGGGCATGATCCAGCGGCTGGACGAGATCGCCGACCAGCTCGCTCGCGACTTCGACGCGCAGGTGGACGCGGGCATCGAGACCCTCCGTCGTGCCGCTGCTCGCCGACGCCAGATGTTCGCCGAGGACCTCTACACGCAGTTCGATCTGGTCGAGAGCCTGGCCAACGATCCCGCCCTGCTCGACAGCTACCGCCTCGACGGCCAGCGCTTCATCGCCGCGTTCGACGGCTGCGCCGAACGTGCCCGGCAGGCCGTCAGGGTCACGGTCGCGGCCTGATCAGGTTCGCCGGGTGCGCTTCACCCCTGCTTCCTGCAGCACCGACGCCGGGACTCCGATCTCGCGCCACGCCGGGTAGCTGATCCCTTTGCGCTCGCCGTACTCGGCGGCGACCTTGACGAACTCCTTCTCGAGTTCGTCGACCGCGGGCTTGTCCTCGATGTCGGTCAGACGTTCCTGGACATCCATACGCTTCTGGACCAGCTCGAGCCTCTTGGCGGGATCGTCCTCCGCGCCGATCTGTCCTTCGAGGTCACTCAGCCGTTTCGACAGGGCCTTCTTGTCCGGCTTCGGACCGCGCTTCTTGGTCCGATCGAGCGCTTCGAGGTAATCGCGCACGGCGCGGGCCTGCTTGCGGCCTTTCGCCAGTGCCTGCTTGTGGGCTTTCGACATCGCTGGCAAGGTTCGCCTCCCGGGTTCGCGCCCGTCTCGTCCGGCCCTATTGTGCCGGTCTCAGCGCGAGTCTCTTCCCCCGTTACCAGGCGTTAGCGAACCAGTCACCGCTCGGCCGGTCAAACCTCCGCGCGGGGACGCGGGGCACTCTGCGAACGACCGCGGTCGGTTCCTGCCGCCCAACCGGCCGCTGATAGGCTCCCAGGTCCAGGGCCGCCGTGGCGAAGCGGCAGCATCCCCGTTCGGATCACAGGAGATCGCAGCCGTGGCGTTCCAGCTCCCCGAGGCCCGGTCCGTCGAGGTCAACCCCACGCAGGAGCAGATGCGTGCGTGGGTGCTCGAGCACATGCCACGGGTGACCGAGACCCAGTTCGGCAACCTCAACTACCAGGCCGACGTCACGGCTCGACTCAAGCGCTCAACGTTCTTCGTGGCCGACGAGGAGATCCATCAGCAGCGCATGTCGCGCTCCGAGGCCGACGGTTGGGCGGCCAAGCAGGACGCCTACATCGCCGACCAGGACATGATCCTGATCGAGGGTTACATCGGCCCTGACCCCGACTTCCGCACCGCGTCGCAGCTGTACATCGAGAAGACCCAGGCCAACATCCCCGCGATGCAGCAGCAGCTGTACTTCCCCCGCGAGGACGGTTTCGAGGCCGAGTTCTCGGTCATCTACACCCCGGGCTTGATGGCGCCGGGTGTGCCCGACGACCGGCTCATCATCGTCGACCTCGACAACTACGTGACGCGCGTCTTCGGCTCCGACTACTTCGGTGAGTCCAAGATGGGCGGACTGAGGATGTGGAACAAGCTGGTCTACGACCGTGGCGGGCTCGCCATGCACGCCGGGTGCAAGACGTTCCCAGCCGCGAACACCCCCGACGGCGAGGAGAAGCTCGCGCTGATCATCGGGCTGTCGGGCACCGGGAAGACGACGACGACGTTCCGCCAGCAGCTCGGTTCGCTGCCCGTGCAGGACGACTTCATCGCGCTCCTCCCGGGTGGCGAGGTCCGCACCACGGAGGACGGCTGCTTCGCCAAGACCTACGGCCTCGATCCCGACGACGAGCCGACGATCTACGGTGGCACGACCGACCCCCGCGCCTGGCTCGAGAACGTCGGAGTCACCGAGGACGGCAAGGTCGACTTCTTCGACACCGTTCACACCGCCAACGGAAGATCGACCTTCCCGCTCGAGATCATCCGTCACCGCTCTCCGCGCGATCTGCCCAACGCCGACGTGCTGCTCATCCTCAACCGCAACGAGAACATCATCCCCGCGGTCGCCAAGCTCAAGCGCGAGCAAGCCGCCGCGTTCTTCATGCTCGGCGAGACGAAGGGGACCTCCGCGGGTGGCGCAGCCGAGGCCGGCAAGAACCTGCGAGTGCCAGGGACCAACCCGTTCTTCTTCAGCAACGACGCGTGGCAGGCCAACCGACTGCTCGAACTGCTCGACACGATGCCCGACCTCGAGGTGTTCCTGATGAACACGGGGCGCGTCGGCGGCCCCGACGACGAGGACCGCTCGAAGAAGGTCCGCATCCCGCACAGTTCGGCCATCGTGCAGGGCGTCATCGCACGCTCCATCGAGTGGGAAGAGGACCCCGACTTCGGCTACTACGTCGCCACGTCGGTCGCTGGGATCGACGACGACGAGCTGTTGCAGCCGCGCAAGCTCTACGAGCGTCAGGGGCGGCAGGACGAGTACCGCGAGCGGGTCGAGACGCTGAAGGCGGAGCGCATCGAGTACCTCAAGGGCTTCGATCAGCTCGACCCCAGCATCCTCAACGCCATCGCGTAGTCCTAGTGGACTGCTAGCGTCGCGCGGACCGACCGGGGGGACCGGTGTGAAGCGCGGCCAGCGGGAGCAGATCGAGAAGCTGCGAGAGGTCGACCTCTTCGCGTCGTGCAGCGACGACGAGCTCGCGCGCATCGATCACCTCATCACCCAGATCGAGGTCGAGCAGGGCCGCGCCCTGACCCGTGAGGGCGAGCAGGGGCGGGAGTTCGTCATCGTCGTCGAGGGGACCGCCGGCGTCTTCAAGGGCGACGAGCAGGTCGCCGAGGTCGGTCCCGGCTCGTTCCTGGGCGAGATCGGTCTGCTGTTCGACGTGCCGCGCACGGCGACCGTCAAGGCGCTGACCCCGATGACCATCGACGTGCTCAACCTGCGCGAGTTCCGCGACATGCTCGAGACGTCCCCGGATCTGCGCGCGAGCATCGAGGACGCCGCCCGCACCCGCTTCGGTGAGATCAGCCCGACCTAGGCCATCACGGCTCTGTGTCGGGTGTTCTCCCGGAGAACCGGGAGTAACCACTACCCAAGGCCATGAGGATGGCGAGCGCGGCCAGCGCCACGCCCGCCCCTCCGCCGGTGGTCGGCAGCGTCGCGCCCGGAGCCGACGTGTCGGGGGCCGGGGCGGCTGGGTCGTCGGGCGCAACGGGCAGCGGGTCGAGCTCCACCGTGACGGTACGCGCGGCGAGGTCGATGCCGGTGGGCAGCACCAGCGCCCCGCTCGGGCCGAGGTCGACGTCGAACGTGCGCGCCCCGTCGAGCCCGGTCGCGCACGACGACGGCACGGTGACGGTGATCGTTCCGGTGCCGGTGAGCGTCAGCGCCTGGCACGACACCTCGGTCAGGTCGAGGAACTGCGGGTCGTTGCGGTCGGTGATGTCGAAGCGCCAGCCCCAGACCTCGAAAGACGCTTCGATCGAGCGGTGGTCGAAGGTGGTCGCCAGCGGGGGCGGATCGCCGTCGGGATGCAAGCGCGCAGCCTGCGCCTCGAGGTGCTCACGGAGCCAGGGGTTCCAGTACACGCCGCTGTGCAGTCCGGGGTGGATCTCGAACGTGCGCGTGACCCCGGCCGCTTCGAAGGCTCGGTCCTGCTCCAGGTTCATCGGCAGGACGATGGACTCGAACGCCTGCGCCCCGAAGTAGCCGGGCGGGTCGGCGAGGTCCTCGCCGCGCCGGGGCACGGCATCGTTGACGAACGATCGCAGGTGCAGGGCCGGGACACCGTCGGCGGCGAACGCCCGCCCGTTACGAGCGAGGTCCACGGGCATGTTGCCGCGGTAGTAGGGCTGGTCCGCTACCGGGTCGCCCAGCGCGGTGAACGCCACCGCGAACCCCTGCGCCGGTCCGGGCGGCAGCGGCGCCCCGCCGAGCAGACCCGGCAGCACCGTGCCGCCCTCGGTCGGAAGCGGCAGGCTCAGCGGCTCGCCCGGCGGTGGGGCGAACAGGAAGTTCATCGCACCCGATACCGATCCGATCGTGGCGAACGCATCCGGTTGGCGCAGCCCCTGCAGGTACGCCCCGTAGCCCCCGAGCGAGACCCCGGAGATCCCGCGCCAGCCGCGTTCGCCGCGTGCGGCGCGTGTGGGGAACGTCGCGTCCACGAAGGGGATCAGCTCGTCGAGAAGCAGCGCTCCGAACCGCGGCGGTGGGGTGTCGTAGGACTGCGCCTCACCGCCCGAGGCGTAGCGCGGGTTCCAGTCGGTCCAGAACGAATCGAGGTGCGCGTCCGGCCCGTGACCGCCGGGCACGGTGCGACCGTGCGGGGCGACGAGGATGATCTCGAGCGGCGGGGCGGGGACCCAGCCGGCCGGGTCGTGGTAGCTCCAGGGGTCGTCGACCTCGCCCGGATCGACCGGCGGCGCGGAGGTGAGGGCGGCGACCCAGGCGGTCGGGGCGTCGGCGCTCCCCAGCATCGAGGTGTAGGTCCCCGAGAAGCCGTGCAGCAGGTAGAGCACGGGGCAGGGCTCGTCCTCGGTGCAGGCCGCGGGGAGGTGGTAGCTGACTGGGACCCGTCCACCCACCGCTGCGCTGTCGATGACCAGGCAAGCGACCGTGTCGGTGGCGAGGTCCTCGACGTCGCCGATGGCGTCAGCCGCGACGCACTCGGGGGGCGGCCACGGCTCCTGCGCGGCGGCCGACGCGCCACCCAGCACGACGCCCACGAGCACCGCGATGGACACCACCCCGACAGCGGCGCGCACGGCGTCCCCTCACTCCGAACCCCAGGAACGTAGCGAGGTCCCGAACGGTGCGGATGCGCCGTCGCTCGGATCAGTCCGGGTAGAGGTGGGCGAGGCTGCCGGGCGCGATGCGGGACGAGTCCAGGAACGCTTCGACGTCCTCCTCCTTGATGCGGATGACGCGCCCGATCTTGTACCCCGTCAGCGCGCCCTCGTCGATGAGCCGGTAGAGGGTGCGGGTGTTGATGCCCAGCCGCCGCGCCGCCTCGTTCGTGCTCAGCCAGCCGTCACCCGCCACAGGTCCCTCCATCCCGTTGCATCTCACGCTACCACGTGCTAGACCACATCGCCACGACGCGCTGCGTGGCCGGTCGGCTACCGTCGCCGTCGCGACGGGGGAGGGGAGCACGTGGCCGATCTGGGGACCACGACCACCGCGGGCCGCGACGCCGCGATGCCCCGCCCCGACCCCTCCCGCGACGATCGCACCGTCCGTCCCCGCCGTGGTCTGCCCGGTGGCCGCGCCGTCGTCGGCGGCTTCCTCGTCGCCGCCGCAGCCGTGGGCACGTTCGCGGCGTACACCGGAGCCACCGCCGAGCCCGGTACCCGCTACGTGGTCGCGGCGCGCGACCTGCCGGTGGGCACGCGCCTGCAGGCGGGCGACCTGACCACGGTCGCCATCGACCTCCCCGACGCGCAGGCCGACCGAGCGGTGCCCGAGGAGCGCTCGGACGAGCTCGTCGACCTGGTCACCCTCGGACCCCTCGGCGCGGGGGACATCGTCAACCGCACCGACGTCGTGCAGCTCACGAGTGACAGCGGCCACCAGACCATCTCGTTCGCGGTGCCTCGCAGCCGCGCCCTGATGGGAGCGATCCGACCGGGTGAGACCGTCGACGTCGTGGCCACCTACCGAGGCGACGCGGGCGGCTCGTTCTCGGCGTACGTCGTGCGGGGCGCGCGGGTCGTGGCGGTCGAGGGTGGCAGCGGCACGTTCGGCGAGGACGGTCTCGTCTTCACGGTGGCGGTCACCAGCGCCGATCAGGTTCTCGCCATCGCCAACGCCGTCGACGCCGCCGAGGTGTTCGTGACCCGTCCCGCACGGGAGGGGGACGCGGCCGCAACGCCGCCACCGTTCCGACCCGAGGCGCCCTGAGGTGACGGCCCCGCGGGAACGCTACGTCGTCCTGGGTCTGAGCCGACCTCGTGCAGGGTGGTTCCGTGACCTCGCCCAGTGGGCGACGGCGGGCGCCATCCCGGCCGAGTTCCTCAAGTGCGTGTCGGCACACGAGCTGCGCACCCGCCTCGACGGGGGACGCGCCTACTCGGCCGTGCTCGTGGACGGTGACCTACCCGCTGTGGACCGTGACCTGCTCGCAGCTGCACGCGACCACGGCTGTCCCGTGATCGTGGTCGCCGATGATGACCGTGGACGGGACTGGTACGAGCTGGGCGCCGTCAGCGTGCTGCCCTCGACGTTCGGTCGCGACGAGCTGCTCGAGGTGCTCGCGGCTCACGCGACGCCGGTTGGCGGCGCAGCCGCGACCCGGGACGCAGCGACCGACGTGGTCGCAGCGAGCGACCCCGGCACGGTCGTCGCCGTGACCGGTCCCGGCGGGACCGGGGCGTCGACCGTCGCTATCGCACTGGCCCAGGGGTTGGCGTCCGTGGCGCAGGACGGCTCGGTGCTCCTGGCCGACCTGTGCCGGCACGGGGAGCAGGCGATGCTGCACGACGCTCGCGACATCGTCCCGGGCGTGCAGGAGCTGGTCGAGGTGCACCGCGGACGCACCCCCCGGCCCGACAGCGTCCTCGACGTCACCTACGACGTGCCCGCGCGCGGGTACCGGCTGCTGCTCGGTCTGCGTCGTGCGCGCTTCTGGTCGGCGCTGCGTCCACGGTCCTTCGAAGCCGCGCTGGCATCGCTCCAGCGGATCTTCGGGGTGCTCGTGTGCGACATCGATGCCGACCTCGAGGGTGAGGCCGACAGCGGCTCGATCGACGTGCAGGAGCGCAACCTCATGAGCCGCACGGTGGTCGCCCACGCGGACGTCGTCGTGGTGGTGGGGGCGCCGGGGATGAAGGGCAGCTACAGCCTCGTGAGGGTGATCGGCGACGTACTCGACGCCGGCGTCCCCGACGACCGCGTCCTGCCGGTCGTCGTCCCCGGTCCGCGGCATCCCCGCGTGCGCGCCGAGGTCGCGGCCACGGTCGCCGAGCTCGTACGTCCCGTCGGGGGCGAGCGGCTGCCCTCGCCCCTCTTCCTGCCGCGCCGCCGTGTCGATGCGGCCCTGCGCGATGGCGTGCCGCTGCCCGAACCCCTGCCGCGGCTGCTGGTCGACGCTCACCGCGCCGTGCTCGCGAGAGCGGGTCGGCGCGCGGCGGCCACCGCCACCGAGGCCGGCGAGCGCATCGTCCCCGGCAGCCTCGGCCTCGCCGGATCCGAGGGCAGCGGCGAGGTCGCGTGACGCTGGGCGTAGAGAACTGCGCTCACTCGCTACGCCAGAGGTGTGAACCGGGCGCGACGGGCGACACGCCGGAGGGCTGACAGGATCGCCGGACCTGTGAGCACCACCGCGACGGCGGTCGTCAGTGCGCGCCCCGTGTCCCAGCCGGCGGCCGACGTGCCGATCGTGAACAGCACGAACCGGTGCAGGTTCTCCAGCACCGGTGCGCCGGCCACGAACGACAGCTCGGTCTGCGGGCCGATCGCGAACGGCCAGAAAGACAGGTTGAGCAGCGCCCCGTAGGCGTAGGCCGCGAGCGCGCCGTAAGCGGCCAGCAGCGTTAGCTCGCCCTTGCCTCCGCTGCTGCGTGAGCGGCCCGGCAGCACCCCGGCGCCGGCGCCGACCCACGCCGCCGCCATCATCTGGAAGGGCAGCCACGGCCCGACGCCGGCGGTGATGAGGGCGGACGCGAACATCGTGGTCGCCCCGAGCGCGAACCCGAACCCGGGTCCGAACACCCGCCCCGCGAGCACGAGCAGGAAGAAGATCGTCTCGATGCCGGCGGTGCCGGCCCCGAGTGGCCGCAGCGCCGCGCCGATCGCCGACAACACGCCCAGCATCGCCAGCGCCTTGGTGTCGATGGCGCCGTCCACCAGTTCGGCGACCACGATGGCGACGACGAGAGGCAGGATCAGGACGAACGCGAGCGGCGCCGTGGGACTGTGGCTCGACGCCGTCGCCGACGGCGCCATCAGCAGCGGCCAGGTGAACATCGCCAACCCGGCGACGGACGCGATGAGCAACACCGTGCCCGACCGCCACCCGATCGGCACCGGACGGGCGAGGAGCGGACGTGGGGCGCTCTGCACGGCCGGCGCGCTCATGGTGCCACCTTGGCGCGGGGCGTCCGGCAGCTCGGCCGGGGCGGTCACGGTGCCACCTCCGCGCGCGTCTCGGGCAGAGCGGCGGCGACCTCCGCCACCGTCAACCACGGGTCGGGCGCCAGGATCTTGGCGACCTGCGGGGCGAACGCCGGCGACGCGGCGAGCACGTCCACCGCGGGGCCGTCCGCGACGAGCTCGCCCTCGGCCATGACGACAACCCGGTCGGCCACGGTCGCGACGAACTCGACGTCGTGGGTGGCCACCACGACGCAGCGGCCAGCGTCGACGAGATCCGCGATCATCGCGGCGAGGTGTCCCTTGGCGCCGTAGTCCAGACCGCGGGTGGGCTCGTCGAGGAGCAGCACCGGAGGGGCCGCGGTGAGTTGGATGGCCAGGACGAGCGCGAGGCGTTGGCCCTCCGACAGGTCACGAGGGTGGCGATCGTGCGGGACACCGGGTAGCAGCCGATCCAGCAGCGCGCGGCACGTGCCGCTCGCGGCCCGCGATTCGTCGTCCGCCTGCGCGCACTCATCTGCCGCCGACGACAGGTAGAACAGGTCGGAGGCCTGCTGAGGCACGAGTCCCACCAGACGGCGGGCATCGGAGGCAGCCTGGTCACGGGGGTCGTGGCCTCCGGCGTCGACCGTCCCGGCATCGCGGCGCCCCGACCCCTGCAGGCTCCACAGCAGCGACGACTTGCCCGATCCGTTCCTCCCCATCAGGGCGGTGACCTCGCCGGCGTGGAGGTCGAGGTCGATGCCGCGGACCGCGATGGTGTCGCCGTAGCGGACACTGATCCCCCGCGCGGACAGGATGCTGCTGCGAGCTGCGGCGTCGCGTCGGGGCGGCGGGGCGGCAGCGAGCTCGGCGCGCAGCGCGTCCGCGCGTCGGCGCGCATCTCGGACCGACAGCGGCAGCGGCGACCACCCGGCGAGCCGGCCGAGCTCGACCACGGGCGGGGCCACGGCCGCGGTGGCGAGCACCGTCGCTGGATCGCCGTAGCGGATGCTGCCGTCGCCCGGCACCTCGAGGATGTGATCGGCGTACTGCACGATGCGTTCGAGGCGGTGCTCGGCGACGAGCGCGGTCATCCCGAGGTCGTGCACGAGACGGGTGAGCGTGGCGAGCACGTCCTCGGCCGCGGTGGGATCGAGCGCGGACGTGGGTTCGTCGAGGACGAGAACACGCGGGTGCGCCGTCAGGACTGCCCCGATCGCGACCCGCTGCTGCTCGCCGCCCGACAGGGTCGCGAGCTGACGCTCGCGCAGGTCGGCCAGACCGAGCAGGTCGAGCGTCTCCTCGACACGCTTGCGCATCACCGCGGCGGGGAGGCCGAGCTGCTCCATGCCGTAGGCGAGTTCGTCCTCGACCGTGTCGGTCACGAAGCCAGCGAGCGGATCCTGGCCGACCACCCCGACGAGGTCGGCGAACTCGCGGGGCGGACGGCTGGCCGTGTCACGCCCCGCCACCGTCACGCGTCCGTCGAGCCGACCGCCGGTGAAACGTGGGACGAGGCCGTTGACCGCACCGAGCAGGGTGGACTTGCCCACGCCGGTCGGTCCCGCGACCACGCACAGGTCGCCCTCGGGCACGGCGAAGCTCACGTCGGCGAGGACGGCGGCGGTGGCACCCTCGTAGGTGAAGCTGACCTGATCGAAGCGGATCATCCCACCTCCTCCGCGACGGCACGCGGCGGGGGCGGGGCGAGCAGAGCGGGGGCGACGCCGGCGACGATCGCGACCGTGGGCAGCAGCCGCAAGGTCGGCCAGGCGAGGTCGGTCACGGACGGGTTCAGCGCGGCGGCGTCGACCGCACCGATCTGGAACAGCACCACCGCGCTGACCAGGCCGCTGGTGACCACGCCCCACTCGATCGCGGTCCAGCCCACCGGTCGGTGCACCGTCCGGCTGACGTTGCGTCCACCGAGGAGGAAGCCGCCCACCGCGACCGCCGTGCCGGCCAGGAACAGGGGCAGGCCCAGCGTCGGCGGGGCGGTGCCGTCGAGCACTCCGTACAGACCGACGCACACCCCGAGGAGCCCGCCGATGACGAGCACGCCCGTCAGAAGACGTTCGCCGCGCGGGGCGGAACCGGTGCGGCCGTAGCCGCGTGAGTCCATCGCGGCGGCGAGGGCGATGGCGCGGTCAAGCGCGTCCTCGAGCACGGGCACCAGGATCGCGCGCAGCGCCCGCAGTCCCCGGGGCGGGGTACCGCGGAGGCGACGCGCACGACGGACGCGGGCGACCGACGCGACCAGCTGCGGGGCGACGGTCAGTGCCACCACGATGCTGGTACCGACCTCGTACAGCGCCCCGGGCACCGACTTCAGCAGCCGGCGTGGGTGGGCCAGGACCTGCGCGGCGCCGAGACAGACGAGCATGGTCGCGAGCCGCAACCCGTCGTACACCGCCGCGGCGACGCCCTCGGCTGTGACCGCACCGCCGAGCTCGATGCTCGCGGCGGCATCCGGCAGCGTGATCCGCGGCAACGTGAAGAGCACCGTCCCCCCCGATCCACCTCCCAGCAGCATCCGGAACACGACCCGGACGCCGATGACGACGAGGGCGAGCAGCAGGTAGGCGCGGAAGCCCTGCGCCCACGGGGCGTCGGTGCGGCGGTGCACCACCACGGTCGCCACCACCGCCAGGATCGTCCCCAGCAGCAGCGGGTCGGTCGTGCGGCTCGCGGTGGTCGCGAGCGCGAGCGCCCACAGCCACCACGCTCCGGGGTGGAGCTGTCCCGGGAGACGGTGGCGGAACGCCGTGCGGGTCGCGGTGACGGTGCTCACGGCGACGACCTCCGTCGCCACGCCGTGACGGCGGCCGCGCCTCCGAGGGCGACGATGAGCGCGACCCCGACGATGGTGCCGACCGGCGAGCTGTCGTCGCCGTCGGCGCTCGCGATGCGCAGCAGCTCGCTCGACTGGACCGGCACCGGCGTCGGAGTGGGGGTCGCGGTGCGCGTGGACCGGGGCGATCGGTGGGGCGAGGGTGCGACGGCCGCGTTCGGGGCGGGGGTCGTCGGAGCGGCGCCGGTGGGTGACGCGCTCGGCTCGGTCGTGGCTTCGTCTACCGCGGACCCAGCCGGGGGCGCTGGCGGCGGCGGTGGCGGTGGTTGCGTAGCCGGCTCCTCGGGCGGCGGTGGCGGTGGCGCAGCGGGCGCCTCGCTGGTCGCTGGCGGGTCGGACTCGGGGGATGGTGCCGGCGTCGGTGATGGCGGAGCGGAGTAGGTGGTGGGAGCCGTGCGTGGCGGCGCCTGCGTACCGGTCGAGAACGACCAGCCCTCGGAGCTCCCCGGCGGAGGCGTGCGGCTCGAGGGACCTCGCTGTGCGTAGTTCCAGCCGGTGCCGTGCTCGGCGTGCCAGTACGACCAGTAGGCGTCGGCGGGCGGGGCGTTCTGGCACGGCTCGTCGGCGGGGCGGCCCTCGATGCGGCACACCATCCCCGGGAAGCGCACGGTCGTGTCGTAGTCGATCGCCGCGACGCGCAGCGCGTCCAGCCCGTCCTCGACCGGCCCGCGGGCGCAGCGCACGATCGTCGCCCCGCCGAGGTCGCGGAAGTCGACGACGACCGTGACGCCGTCAACATCGGGGCACGCCCCGTCGGCCGCCAGCGCCTCGGCCCTCGGCGCGGCCGCACCGGTGGCGACCCCCGCCACGACCACGGCGAGCGCTATCGCAACCCCGAGGGAACCGCGGGGCGCTCGCCGTCGCGGCGTCCGCATCAGCATCCGGTGCCGGCCAAGCGCTCGGCGACGGTCGCGGCAGCTGCGTCGCTCACGGCGTCGGCACCGCCCCAGATCGCGGCGCCTCGCACGTCGCCACCGATCTCGCACAGGTACGACGCGGTCGCGTCGGGCACCTCGTCGACCGCGGTGAGCAGCACGGGAGCGCCCAGCAGCGCCGCCTGGATCGACCCGGCCAGAGCGTCCGCGAACAGGTCCCGGCGTGCCACTCCGACGTAGGCGGGACCGGCGAAGAACCGCTCGCCGACCGCGACCGCGGTCGCGTCGCGATCCTCACCGAACACGTCCTCGGCCTGAGGGTAGGCGCGAGCGGCGGGGCCGCCGACGGCGACGAGCTCGGCGTCCGGGTGCTCGTCGAGGTACGCGCTCACGGACGGGTGTGGCGAGGAGCCCGCCGTCAGCAGGACCGCGCCCGCGTTCGCCCCGGCCGCAGCCCCCGCCGCCATCGCGTCGGGGAAGTCGGCGCCGGTCGCCAGCAGCAGCAACTGCGGGTCGTCGAGGTACTCCGCGACCACCACCGATGTCTCCCAGCGGTGCGCACCGCCCAGGCGCACGACGATGTAGCCCGCAGCCTTCAACGCGTTGGCGACGTCCTCGGACAGCGCTTCCTCTCGACCCAGCAGGTGCACCGTGCTGCCCTCGGGGAGCAGCCGCTGGATCTCGGCGAGGACGTCGTCGTGGAGCGCCGATGTGGGGTTCAGCAGCAGTGGACCGTCGAGGATGGTGGCGACCGGTGCCCCGACCAGGGCGTCGGCGAAGTCGTCGTCGCGGGCGAGCACGACCGTCCCGGCCTGACGCGGGAAGCTGCGCTGGCTGATCGCGATGGCGGTGTCGATGCGGCCCGGACCCCAGAGGCGCTCGATGCCGTCGGGTGTCGGGATGCGCGGGCCGGTGATCAACGTCTCGAACGACTCGCTCGCCAGCACGGGTAGCGCCTGCGCCGTAGCGATCGGGTCGCTGTCCTCGCCGGGCGAGATCGGCAGCCCGCCGTCCTCGTTCTGGATCGCGACGAGGAAGTCCTGCGTCACCTCGACGTCCTCGTCGGCGGTCAACAGCGCCATGCCCGCGTAGCCGGTGCTGTTGGTGTTCTGCGGCTCGCCCCAGGCCCCCTCGTCGTCCCGTGTCCCGACCAGGTAGTCCGCGGCGTCCGCGGCAGCGTCCCGCTGGTTGGTCATGATCAGGGCCTGCAGCGCGACGGCGGTCGCGTCCACCTGGCTCTCGCAGGGGTCGCTGTCCCACGTCTCGGGGAAGCCGCCGTCGGCGCACTGGGCTGAGACGAGCGCCGCGATCGCCGCATCGCTGGCCCCGGTGCCTTCGGCCGCGAGGAACAGCAGCCCGAACGACTGCCCGAAGATGTTGGCGAAGTTGCCGAAGCTGCTGCGGTCCTCGTAGCGCCCCGACTCGGCCTCGAGCGACTGGAGCGTCTCGACGAGATCGGTGCCGCCAACGTCGTGGGGGTCCATACCAGCGATGGTCACGAGCAGCCCGAGCTTCGCGGTAGCCCCGACGTAGGCCGCGTCCTCCTGGTCGAACGGTTGGCCGTGGACGTAGGCGTCGACCGATTCCTCGCTGGTCAGGAAGGCGAGGACGTCGGTGAGCGTGGCGCCCTCGAACCCCGCCGCGAGCAGTGCGTAGGCGACGTCGGCCGTCGGCCCGTACTGCGGCCCGAACTCGCCCTCGAGGTGATCGCCGTCGGTGAGCTGGGCGGTGAGGTAGCTGGAGGCGGCCTCGACGACCGTCGCATCAGGCCCGACGGCGTGGACGGGAGTGGCGATCAGAGCGGTGGCGGCGACGGCGAACGCGGTCGCGAGGATGGAGAGGCGCGAGCGCCTCGGTGAGCGTATCATCTGGGTGCCTTCGTGAGCGGGCCCCGTGACGGGCCCGGACCCAGATGTCCCCCCAGATACGGACGGACCCCCGCGTGATGCCGGGGGTCCGGGAACA
This sequence comes from Actinomycetota bacterium, assembly GCA_019347575.1. NCBI lineage: Bacteria > Bacillati > Actinomycetota > Actinomycetota bacterium. Next base: position 69,736 of record JAHWKY010000026.1, read on the forward strand.
GGTGCTTCCGGACTCCGCCCCGTAGACCTCGACGGTGCGATGGAGCCGCTCGTTCCCGCTCGGTGCTCCGGCTCGCAGGGACGACGGGTCGCCCACTGCCTACGGTTGCGGGTCAGCGCCGGACTTCGACCGGCTTCCCCGACCAGGAACGCAATGGCGTGTCTTCAGTTGTGCGGGCGAGGCTAGCACCCGGGGGCACGACCGATCCCGCCGATGACGGGAGCACCTGTCCGCGGATGTGGGGACGGGTGCGCCGGTCGATCAGTGGCCGGGGGGGTGACCGACGTCGGCGGGGCGGATGCCGGCGGCGTGTTGGTTCGTCGTCGGGATACGCGCCCCGTCGGCGTCGGTCGTTCGCTGTGCAGTTGTCATGGATCGGGATGGCCCTGGCTTCAGCCGTCGCGGTCAAGGTCTGGCTGTTGCTGTGTCGTGTGCGGGTGTGCTTGGTCGGCCCTCGCCGGTGGCGGGGGCGGGCGGGTCAGGG
>JAHWKY010000027.1 GCA_019347575.1 Actinomycetota bacterium
AGCGACCTGTGGGGTTGGACCGACGCCGAGACCGGTGACGAGTACGTCATCATCGCAAGTCGAACGGTGTGGCGTTCTTCCGTGTCACCGACCCGACGGATCCGCACAGGCCCCACAGGCTACGCATGTCCCCCGACCGGGTCGCGGCGCGGCGCGTGACCAGCCGGCACCTGCCGGAAGCCGGAAGCCCCCCCGCAGCCGCTCCGTCACAGCTGTGGGCGGTCATCTGTCGGTCATGAAAAGGCGAAAACCCCCAAGCTAGGGGGTTTTCTTAGTAGCGGGGGCAGGATTTGAACCTGCGACCTCCGGGTTATGAGCCCGGCGAGCTGACCAGCCTGCTCCACCCCGCGTCGTCGGCCGACGAAGCTACCGAGCCTCGGAAAGGCGCGCAAACCCGCCGGTGAGGCCGGGACGCCCCGCGCCCCACCCGTCAGACGCTGGCGATGGCGCGGCGCGAGGACGGCAGCGAGGACACGCTGCCGCGGGAACGGGTGGCCGCGGTCTCGCCCATCTCCACGGCGGCGATCTCGTCGGAGACGATGACGACGGTGGACGCTTCGGTACGCACGGTCACGCGCTGGCCCGATCGGAACAGCCGCGCGATGCCGACGCCGTACTGGTCGGCGAGGTTGCACTCCTCACCGTTCGCGTCGATGAAGGTCTGGTCGATGTCGTAAGCCTGGCCGCTGCGGAGCACGAGGCGGATGGGACGACGGTCCATGGTGGGCACCCTCCGGGTCGGAGCGCAGCATCGGCGACCCCACGCCCCGCCGTTGCCCGGCGCCCCGTCCGCCCGAGCTAGTCCGGTCAGGGCGTGGACGGACGGTCCCGTCCGGAGGGAGGCACACGCCCCGGTCGCGCGACCGGGGACGCTGTGCTCGCTCAGGACGATGCGGTCGCGGTCGCCTCGGGCGCGGGCTCGGTCGCGTCCGTGGTCGGCTCGGTCCCGGGGGTCTCGCCGGCGGTCGGCTCGGGCTCGGGTGCCAGGCCCTGGCGCTCGAGCAGGCGGTTGTACAGCTCCGACGCCCGCTCGAACTGGGTCTGGAAGCCGCCGAGATCGCCCGCTTCGAGCGCGTCCTGCGCGGCCTGGAACGCCTGGGCGATGCGCTCCTGGAGCTCGATCAGGTCCTCGCCCTCCTCCTCTTCCTCCCCCTCCTCGGGGGAGGGTGCGGTCACGAGGGTCTCGAGAGCCTCTTGGAGCGTCCGTTCGAACACGACGCGTTCGCCCATGACGAGCACGACCCGCTCCAGCTGCGGGATGCGTGCCTGCGGCGACTCCAGGAACAGCGGCTCGACGTAGAGGATCGAGCTGCCGATGGGGATGACCAGCAGGTTGCCACGGATCACCTCGGAGCCGGCCTGGTCGCGCAGCGTGATGTACTCGGCGATGCGGTCGTCCTGCTCGATGCGCGCCTGGGCCTGCTGCGGGCCGAGGATCGTCTGCGAGCTGGGGAACTGCACCGCGAACAGATCACCGAGGTGACCGGGATCCGACCGCCCCGCGAGCCACGCGATCATGTTCGGCTTGTTGCGGGCGAGGTACGGCTGGATGAGCACGAACTCCTCGTCGGCCTCTCCCGGCAGCCGCATCAGCAGGTAGTAGGGCCGCAGCAGCGGCGCGGCCTGGTTCTGGCCGGCGGCTTGGTTGGCGATCTGCGAGGGATCGTTGGGGATGTCCCAGGCGTCGGCCTTGCTGTAGAACGCCTCGGTCGTGGGGATGTGGTAGGTCTGGTAGACGCGCGCCTGGATCGTGAACAGGTCCTCGGGGTAGCGGAAGTGCGCGGCCAGCTCGGACGGGGCGTCCTCGACGTCGGCGTACGGCGCGGGGAACGTCCGCCGCCACGCCTCCACGACGGGGTCGTTCTCGTCGACCACGTACAGGGTGACGGTGCCGTCGTAGGCGTCGACAACCGCCTTGACGCTGTTGCGCAGGTAGTTGACCTGGTGACCGAGGAAGCCGTCCACGCGCTCGGAGTAGGGGTACATGTCGGAGTGCGTGTAGGCGTCCTGGATCCAGGCCAGCCGCTCGTTGAGGATGACGGGGTAGGGGTCGTTGTCGAACAGCAGGTAGGGGGCGACCCGCTCGACACGGGCCCGCACACCCCGGTGGTAGATGACCTTGGAATCGTCGTTCAGCAGACCGGAGAGGACGAAGTTCGGGTCGGCGAAGCGGATCGAGAAGGCCAGTCGCCGGAGCCGGTTGCCCAGCGGCACGCCGCCCTCGCCGGCGTAGACGGTCGTGACCTGCTCGGCACCCTCGCTCGTCTCGTAGTCGAGCTCGGGCTGCTCGGTGTCGACGATGGAGTACGAGGGCTCGTCGCGCTCGCCGAAGTAGATGCCGGACTCGCCCGCGGGCACCAGCGCCGGGTTGCCACGTGGCGGGATGTCGCGCGCCAGGAAGATGGGCTGACCCTCGGGGTTGGTCGTGTTGATCTGGCTGGCGACGGCGCCGAAGCCGTGCGTGAACGTCAGCCGCTGGTTCTGCCATGTCTGGGCCTGCTCCGGCAGTCCAGACTGGTCGAGCTCGCGCGCCGAGAGCATGACCTGGCGCAGCTCCCCGTCGAGTCCGTAGCGATCCACGTCGACGTCGTTGAAGGCGTAGTACGGCCGCAGGGCCTGCAGCTCGGCGTAGGTGGTCTCGAGGACGCGCGGGTCCCACAGCCGGATGTTGGCGAGCGTGACCTGCTCCTCCTCGAGGTCCGCCTCGGTGATGTCGTCGGTGACCTGGAACAGCCCGAAGTCGATGTCCTCGAGGCCCCAGGCGGCCCGCGTCGCCTCGAGGTTGCGGTCGATGAACTCGCTCTCGCGCTCGAGTTCCTGCGGGTCGACTCGGACCCGCTGGATGACGGCCGGGTACGCGCCTGACAGCACGATGCTGGCGAGGACGAGCAGCCCGATGGCGGCGCCTGGCAGCAGCCACCCGCTGCGGCGGATGCTGATGAGCACGAGCACGATCGCGACGCCGGTCACCACGAGCAGCAGGTACAGCGCGGGTAGTTCGGCGTTGACGTCGGTGTAGGAGGCGCCCGTCACCTGGCCGCGCGGTGAGAAGTTCAACATGTAGCGGTCGAGCCAGTAGCCCCAGCCCCGGACCGCGAGGATGATGGCGAGCAGGACCGACAGGTGGACCTTGACGGGTCGTGTGACCTTGTCGCCCGGGGCCTCGGGACGGATGCCGCCGAGGAGGTAGTGGGCTCCTGCGGTGAGCAGCCCCACCAGGATCAGCGACGTGAACAGCCAGTTCTGCACGAACCGCACCCACGGAAGGTCGAAGACGTAGAAGCCGACGTCGCGGCTGAACTGCGGATCGGCGACGCCGAACTCGCCTCCGTTGCGCCACAGGAGGAACGACTCCCACTGCTGCGACACCGCCGCCCCGGCCGTCAACCCGAACAGCAGCGCGAGTCCACCGATCAGCCACGGCAGGTACGGGTCGGCCATCTGGCGGTAGCGCTCGACGATGGCCTGCTGTGGGGTGGAGGGGATGATCGTGGGTCGCAGCCGCCGCGCGATCTGCAGGTTGGCGGCGACGACCACCGCGAGGAAGACCCCGAAGACCAGGCCGAGCACGACCTGGGCGCCGAGGACCCCGGTGAACACGCCGCGGTAGCCGAGCGCGTCGTACCACCACAGGTCGGTGAGGAAGGTCGCGATGCGGTTGGCCGACAGCAGGACGACGACGAGCACGACGGCGATGACGATGCCGAGGCGTCGCCGGAGCAGATCGCGCACTACCGCCCTTCCGAGGAGAGCTAGCTGGTCACGCGACCCTACCGGGGCGCGAGCGCGCAGTCGCAGCCGGCGTGCGCCGGCGGTACGACCTCGCCGGTCGGGAAGTGGTCGTCGAGGCCGACGGCGCCGGCGTCGGCGTTCTGGATACGCATGTCCTCGGGGCAGCGGGGCGCGTCTCCCGGCACCCACGCCTTGCTCGCGACCCCGAGCTCGCGCCACGCATCGAGCACGCCGTAACCGTAGGTGCGCACGAGGTGCTCGTCGGCGATGCCCTCGACGACTGGGCCCTTGAGGTCACGGAACACCTCGCCCACGCGTTCGGAGAGCTGCGAGGTGGGTTCGTCGGCGCTCATGCCGGCGCGGAGTGTGGCCTTGAGGGAAGCGACGATCTCGTGGGACAGAACCGCCCCGAACGTCGCCGAGCTGGCGGGGACACGTGATGGGTCCTCGGTGCCGTCTCCGAGATCGCCATCAGCGAGTGTCGCGCCGTCCGACAGCCCCGCACGGTAGGCGTCGGAGAGGAACGACTCCCCCACCTCGGTCAACGGGGCGAGCAGATCGCGCGACGGCAGCAGGCTGTCGAGGCTGTCGTCTCCGGCCGAGCGCCGCACCGAGTCGAGCACGGTGTTCTGGACGTCCTGCAGCGACCGACGGAGACGCCGCAGCATCCCGGGACGCACACCGGCGAGCGACTGCTCGCGCAGCTGTCGCGGCAGGGGCTCGCTGGCCTCGGCGTCGACCGCCCCCACGTCGGGGAGCTGCTCCTCGAGCTCGTCCTCGAGCTCGGCGAGTTGCTCGAGGTCCTCGTCGACCTCTTCGTCGAGCAGCTCGTCGTCGAGGTCGTCGGTGGTCTCCTCGTCGCCGAGTTCGGTGGGAGGCGAGGCGGACGGGGCGGCCGGCGTCGTGGGCGGGATGACGCGGACGGACTCGGTGCCGTCGTCGAAGACCGCTCGTTCGACGTCACCGTCGTCCTCGGCTGGTTCGTCGCCGCGCGTGGGGCGGACCGAGCGGGGCGTCGAGGTGCGGTTCTCGACAGCTCGGGTGCGGGTCGCCGTGCCGCCACCACCCGTGCTGGTACGACCGTTGCCGTCACCGTCGCCGGGCTGCAGGCCGCGCATCGCGCCCTGGGCGGTTTTGATCGCCGAACGCAGATCGCGCAGGAAACCGTCCCGCATCGACTCGAGGTTCCGGATGTCCTCGGCGACGCTGTTGCGGCGCCGCTCCGCGTCCGCGACGATCTTGCTCGCGGTCCGGCGCGCGCTCTCGACCTCGTCGCGCGCCTCCCGGCGGGCGGTCTCGAGCTCCTGCTTGGCGCGCTCCTCCGCGCGCTGCTTGATCGTCTGCGCGCTCTCCTCGGCGGCCACGAGGATGCGGGTCGTCTCCTCGCCGAGGGCCCGGAAGGCGTCGCGCGGGTCGGAGGACGGGCGCGCGGCCGACGCCTCCTGACGCACCACGGGTGCGGTGCCAACGTCATCGGCGGTCTCGAGCTCGCTCTCGAGCTCGCGGATACGGCGCTGGAGGTGGGCGTGCTCCTCGGCAACCTGACGCAGGAAGCTGGCGACCTCGTCACGGTCGTACCCGCGCAGCGAGATGAGGAACTCGCGCGACGCGATCTCGTCTGGTGTCAGCAAGGTGACCCCCCGAGGCGGGCTGGGAACGACCGGCAGGGCAGCATAGACCAGCCTCGCGGCCGCCCGGCGGTCACGGCAGGGACAGCGTCGCGGGCGGGAGGGGAACCACGTCCTCGATCGGGTCGAGCAGCTCGTCCAGGGGGTCCTCGACCGGATCGAGCAACTCGTCCAGGGGGTCCTCGACCGGGTCGGGCAGCGGCTCGAGCAGCTCGTCGAGCGGGCCGGGGCTAGGGCTAGGCGACGGCGACGGGCCGGGCGACGGCGACGGGCCGGGCGACGGGCCGGGCGAGGGCGACGGCGACGGCGACGGCGAGGGGTCCGGGGACGGGGGCGACGGCGTCGGCGACGGTGTCGGTGCGACCGTGGGAGTCGGTGATGCGGCGACCTCAGCCGCGCGCGAACGCAGGGCCGCATCCGCGCCTGCGGCGAGAGCCGCGGGACCGAGATCGTGGTGCGCCAGGATGAGCCCCCACGTGGCGTCGAGCCGTCGCAGCGAGGTGACCTGTTCGATCGCGTCCGCGGCGTCGAGGCCGACGGTCTCGCGTAGCAAGCTGACCACGACGATCCCGATCAGCACATCGGCGGGGGGTCCGAGCGCGTCGCCGTCGACCTCGCTCGCGAACTCGGCGAGCGCCCCGCCGAGCTGCTCATCGACCGCGATGAAGTCATCGAAGAAGGCCGGCGCTCGCGGCGCGGTTCCGTACGCGGCGTCCCATGCGGTCTCGAGCCGCTCGACCTGGGCATCGACCGCGATCGCGTCAGCGAGCAGGCGCTGGTCCCACGGGTCGGCGAAGAAGTAGCGCAGCGGCAGCACGGTGTCCGACGGCACCCCGTCGACGAGCTCGAGCTGCTGCAGCCGAGCCACGGGGGCGTTCGCTGGTGCATCCGTTCCGGTGATCGTCGCAGCGGCTCCGCCGTCGTACACGCCGACGCGAGGAGCCACGCCGGCATCCACGCGCCAGGTCCCACGGCCGACGACCTCCGTGAACTGGAGGTGGACCGTGCGCTGGAGATCCACGGCGAGCAGCACCGCGCCGCTGTCGAGCTCGATGGTCGTGTCGAGGGTCGCCAGCGAACCGCGAGCGATCTCGAGGCGACCGCCCTCGATCTCGAGCACCGCGACCTCGTCCGGCGTCCTCACGTCCGCGCCGTGAGCGATGACCTCGCCGATGGCGACGGGGCGCCATCCGTCCGAGGTGAGCTGCTCCATCCGTCCCTCGACGAGTCGCGCGGCCGCCCCGGCCGGCAGAGAGGGTCCACCACCGGGCGGGGCGAGGACGAACCCGACGATGACCGCGGCGACGGCGAGCCACGCGGCGGCGCGGGCCTGGAACGCGCTGCGCGCGCTCATGAACCGCTCCTGGCAGCGCGCAGGATGATGTGGATGTCGGTGCCTCGGTCCGGGGCCGACTCGACCGCGACCTCACCACCGAAGCGATCGACGATCCGCTGCACGATCGACAGCCCCAGCCCCAGCCCACCGTGACGGCGGGTGGCACTGCCATCCGCCTGGTGGAAGTCACGCAGGATGACGTCGAGGCTCTCGGCGTCGATGCCCGAACCGCGGTCGCGCACCGTCAGGCGCACGTGCCGGTCGTCGATCGACCGCGCGGTGACGGTGACGCGATCCGTGGAGAACTTCAAAGCGTTATCCAGTAGCTCGTCGAGAACGCGGCGCAGCAGCGCCCCATCGGCCAGTACGGGCGGCAGGTCGCGCTCGATGCGCCGGGAGAGCTTGCGCTCCGGGTAGCGCTCCCGCAACCGACCGAGCACCTCGTCGACCTCGGTGGAGACTTCGGTCGGGGCGAGGTTGACCTCCGTGCGCCCCGCTTCGAGCGACGCGAAGTCGACGAGCATCGCCACGATCCGCTCGAGTCGCTCCGCGGATTCGGTGATGGCACGCGCGAACTCGGCGACCCGCTTCGGCTCCAGGGCCTTGCTGCGCATGACCTCGGCGTAGCCCTTGATCGGGGTCAGCGGGGTGCGCAGCTCGTGCGAGATGTTGGCGAGGAACTCGGTCTTCATCCGTTCGACCTCGGCCTCGCCGGTCACGTCTCGCAGCACGTACACGCGGCCGAGTCGCTCTCCGTCGTCACCGAGCAGCGGCGCCGCGGTCGCGGCGACGGAAGTCGCGTCCCGACCCCGGCCGACGACGCCCCGCGTCGCTCGCGACGCGTCGTCCTCGGGTCCGCCGAGGACCTCGTGCAGCGGAGTCCCTGCCGGGTCCGTTCCGCGCAGCACCCGGCGGATGTCGCGGCCGACCAGGCGCGATGGCGAGCGGCCGAGCAGGGTCGCGGCGGCCGGGTTGACCGTGACCACCTTGCCGTCGGCGTCCACCGCCAGCAACGCCTCGCCCATCGACCCGGTGACCGCTTCGAGGCGCCCACGCAGCTCGGCCTCGACCGCGGCTGCTCGACGCAGCGCCGCATCGCGCTCGGACAGCGATCCGGTCATGTCGTTGAACGCGGTGGCCAGGCGGCCGACCTCGTCGGGGCGGTCCACCGACACGCGGGTCCCGAGGTCGCCTCCGGCGACCCGCTCGGCCGCATCCGTGATACGCCGCACCGGCCGCGCGGTCCGGCTCGCGACCACGCTCGCCAGCACCAGCGCGACCAGCAGCCCCACGACGGTCGTCACGAACGCGGTGCGGACGAACGACTCCTCCACCGCGGCGAGCGTCCCCGCCTCGACCGACAGCACGAGCGTCCCGAAGGGTTGGCCGTCGGTGCCGCGTACCGCTTCAGCCGCCACGAACCGCGACGTACCGGCGACGTCCGAGAGCCCCGCGGACGGCGAGGTGCTAACCAAGTTGGCGAGTGCAGCACTGGTCTCGCGGCTGAGGGTCGAGACCGCCACCGACCCTCCGACGAGGATGGTGGCGTCGGCACCCGTGAGCTCGTCGATGCCGGCGACGACGCGCGGGTCGGTCACCCTTCGGCCGAGGACGAGCACGCCGGTCCGCAGATCCAGCCGCGGTTCGCCGCCCGCCGTGGGTGCGACCACGACCGCCCCGACACTGAGGATGTCACGCTCCCCGAGGGCGATCACGTTCGCGGCCTGGGTCGCGCCTCGCAGCACCTCGGTCACGACCGGATCCCCCGCGATCACGCTCTCGTCGGCGAGTTCGAGCGGTCCCTGCTGCGCCCCGGCGTCCCACGACCCCACCACCCTCCCGCCGCTCTCGACGAGGACCACCACGTCGATACCGGGCAGCCGACCGGCGATCGTCCGAGAACGGGCGTCGAGGTCGGCGATCTCGCCCGAGACCGCGCTGCTGATCTCGTTGGCGAGGCTCGCCCCGGCGAGGGCCCCGCCGGTGGCGAGCATCTCGCGCGGCCACTCGACGGTGAACTGCTCGACACGAGCCTCGGCTGCCGCCTCGAGGGTCGCGGTCTGGTCCGCCTGGAGGTCCGACACGAACACCACGCCGCCGGCGGACGCGAGCGCGACGACGGCAACGAGCAGCACGCCGACGAACGATGCCACGAAGCGGGACAGCAGGCTGGTCCGGACCTGTCGCAGCGTCCACCAGCCGACCGCGACCGACCCGGCCAGCGACAGCGACGCGGCACCGGTTGCGTGGGTCCGTACGAGCAGGTCGGCCGCTGCCCACAGGGCGAGTCCGGTGCCGAGCAGGAACGTGGCCTGTCCGCGACCGACGATGCCGCGGATCGCCGCCAGGGCGGCCATGACCGCGGCGACGGCGGCGGTGACGTGCGCGGTCATCGGGGCGGCGACGACGACCCCGGCGCCGGCGCCGACCAAGCGGCCTGCAGCCCCGACCGCCAACGCCGCGTAGCCGGCCGCCCGGAGGTAGACCGGCCAGGCGTGATCGGGCGCGATCAGCGCCCCGGTGACGACGTACGAGGCGGCCAGCATCAGTCCGCCGAGAGCGAAGCCCAGCCAGCCGTCGCTACCCCGGGAACGCCGGGAAGTCGCGGTGAGGGCGAGAGCTACGGTGAGCCCGAGCACGTGCACCGCGAGGTGGAGGGGGATCGCCACGCCGGCCGTCATGTAGCCCCGAGTCTAGGAGGGTGGGGCCCGGCGATGGCCGACCGCCGGAGCGCCCTTGTCGCCCGTTATCCTCGTCGGCCGGCGAGACGCCTGGCTGTAGCTCAGGGGCCCAGCGCGAGCGCGCCCTCGGGCCGCTGGTCGGCGAGGAGTTCGCGGAGCGCGGCCAACGCATCTCCGAGGCTATCGACGGGGATCAGGAGCACCTCACGGTCGACCGGGGTCGCGCTCGCCTCCTCGAAGTTCCCGCGCGGGACGAGGAACACCTCGGCTGGTGGGAGGTCGTCGCCCCGGTTCAGCGCACCCAGGATCTTCTGCTGGACTCCACCGATGGCGCTGACGAGCCCCTGACGGTTGATGATGCCGGTGCCCGCGATGACGGTGCCCCCGGTGAGATCCTCCTCGCTCAGCAGATCCACGATCGTGACCGCGAACATCAGGCCACCCGAAGGACCAGCGATGCCGCGCTCGTCGATGGTCACGTCGGTCGGGAGGTGGAAGTGCGTCATCACGATCACCCCCAACGTCGCTCGGCCCGGCTCGGTGAGCGAGTCGTCGAGTCGGACATCGACCTCGCGCTCGGTCCCATCCCGCGCCCGTACCGTGATGGAGACCTCGTCGCCGACCGAGAACCCCGACAGTCTGGCGATGACCGCCTCAGCACTGCGGGTGGGCTCGCCCTCCACCGCCGTGATGACGTCGCCGACGTCGAAACCGGCCCGTGCCGCGGGTGAGTCCTCGAGCACCTGGGTGACCTCGGCCCCGTCCGGCTCGGGATCGACGTTGGCCTGACCCAGCGCGCGGAGAGCAGCGACGACCGCGTCGATCTGGCTCTCCTCCATCAGCGCAGCGTTCTCGCGCCGCACGTCCTCGACGTCGGCGTCCTCCGGGAACAGCACCGCACGCTGGATCACCCGCACGTCGGAGGAGAACGATCCGTCGAGCCACTCCCACAGGGTGAGGTCGGAGTCAACCGCCACCGTGGTGAGGAGGTACTCGCCCGCGCTGGCGGTCGTGGCCTCCCCCCGGATGTCGACCAGCTCGAGGGTGTTCTCGGTAGGGCCCTCGTGCAACGTGACGTAACAGGTCGGCTGCGCGGAGACGATGCTGCAGGGGAACGCGCCCCGCGCGAGCAGCCCGATACCGGCGACGAGCAGCAGCACGACCAGGATCCGACGCACGTGGACTCCGCGAGGACGGGACGGTGGAGCGACCGATAACGCAACGGGTACCCGCAGGGTACCCGTCGCACCTCACCGTTCCGCGGCGCTCAGCGCCTCATGAACGGCCGAACAAGGTCCTTCGTGACGCGCCCTCGCCACCGATCGGCGTCACGTTCTCGGGTGCCGACTCGCCCTCCGCCTCGGCGTCCGAGCTCTCGTCCGTCGAGGGGGCCACGGGGCGCGCCGCGAGTGGCATCGCTCCGGGGGGCGGCTCCGACGGCTGGGCGACGGGGGGCATCGCGGGAGGGATCGGCGCGGGGTCGGACACCGGCGGCGGAGCGGTGGGAGCCTCGGGGGCCGCGACGGGCACCTCCGGGACCACAGCGTCGGCCACGGTCACCTTGTACTGGACCTTGAACTCGATCGGGACCTCGCGGAAGATCTGGGCGTCGCTGGCGCCGTAGTCGTTCCGTGCCGTCTCGACCAGCCGGGTCGCCTCCTCGAGCGAGGCCGCATCGCGGTACTCGTGGTGGCCACCGGGCATGGTGTACCGCACCAGATGCTGCATCGTGTGTCCTTCCTCGTGCTGCGCTCACGCACCACACGGACGTGGTCGTCCTGTCGGCGCCGGTCCAGCGGAGGCGGCCTGCCGCCGCCCGTCCTCATGTCGGCACGTAGGTGGCGCTACTTGACCGGTCGCCCCACCGTGAGCACGACCCCGCTGGAAGCGACGACGAGGAGGCTCGCGGCGAGCAGACCCACCCAGGACCTACCGGGGGGTCCGTCGGCGGCGGCCGCCTGCGGCGGTGACCGCTCGATGACGGGGCCGAGTGTCGTACCCGGCTCTGAGAGGATGGCTGGCCTGCTGGGCTCGTCGGCGGCTGACCGCTGCGGCGATGGTGTGGACGAGGCTCGCGCAGGCGGCGGGAACCCCACGTCGGGTTGCGAGACCGAGGTGGGCGGAGCGGCCGTCGCGGGCGGGGTGGGCGCTGGCTCCACCGTCGGGGCGGGGTCAGGACCCGCTTCGGGCGGGACGCCGCTGGCAGCCGCGAGGTCGAGGCGCCCCACACCGTGCTCGCGGTCGGGCCCAGGGGGTCCGAGGTCCACCGCGGTCTGTCGCACGCGAGCCAGGGCGGCCCCGGGGCTCAACCCGCTGCTGAGCAGCACCGCCAGGGCACCGCTGACGTGGGGTGCGGCGAACGAGGTGCCGTCGGCCTCCCCGTAGCTGGGGGTGCCGCCGGGACCGCAGGGATCGCACCACGTGCTGATGATCGCGACCCCCGGCGCCAGCAGCGCGTCCTCGCGCACCGTGTCGGAGAAGCCGGCCCGCCGATCGTCCTCGTCGCTGGCTCCGACCAGCACGACCGGCGAGGAGTCGGGGTAGTCGCTGGAGCCGCTGCCGCTGTTGCCGGCCGCGGCGACCACGAGGACGCCGTGGTCCCACGCGTACGCGACGGCCTCCGTCGGGGCTCGGCGAGGAGCCAGGAGCGGATCGACCGGCGCGGTGCTGCCGTCCTCGAGGACGGCTTCGAGCGAGACGTTGACGACGTCGGCACCGTTGTCCACGGCCCACCGGATCGCACGGTCGACGTCGTCGCCGTCTCCCCCCGCATCGGCATCGAGGACGCGGATGGGCATGATCCAGGCCCCTGGCGCGACGCCGGCGACCCCGATGTCGTTGTCAGCGGTGGCGGCGACGATCCCCGCGACGACGGTGCCGTGCCCGTTGGGGTCGTCGGGATCGTCGTCCTCATCGATGACGTCGAGTCCGACCACCGTGCCGTCCTGGCGGCGTAGCACCCGATCGGCCAGATCGGGGTGGTCGAGATCGACACCGGTGTCGACGACGGCGACCACCGCTCCGGCCCCGTCGGCCACGGACCAGGCCCGCTCCGCCCCGATGCGCTGCAGTCCCCACTGCACCGGGCGGTAGGGATCGCCCGCGGCCAGCACCATGAGCGACGTCGCCGCGGCGAGCACCACCGACGCCCAGCGATGGCGCGACACGAGGCCTCCCTGGGCGTGGAACCGGACGTCCGAGAGGGTACGGCGCTGGCGGGAGGGGGGTGCAGGCCTCCTAGGCGTCCACGCGCTGACGGTCGGCGTCGGCGTCATCGGACGCCCGGACCGGCTCCATGGCCGCGAGCGCACGGTGGAAGTGGTCCACGCTGGAGGCTGGGTCGCGGTCGACGCGGCCCTCCCACCAGGTCCAGGCGAGGCCGACCGCGACGATCACGATGATCGGCAGGAACAGGTAGACCACGGGCGCGCGCTCCTCGGGACAGCGGAGGCCGAAACTAGTCCGTTCGGGCCGGGTCCTCAACCGCAGGGTGACCGTCAGCCCCCGGCCACCGGCGCGTGCCGTCGGCGAGGAACTCGTGCTTCCAGATGGGCACCTCGGCCTTCAAGCGGTCGATCAGATCCCGGGCGGCTGTGAACGCCTCGGCGCGGTGGGGTGCCGAAGCCGCGACGACGACGCTCACCTCGCCGATGTCGAGGGGACCGAGGCGGTGCGCCAGGTAGACGGCCCGGACCGACGTTCGCTGGCGGACGACCGCCTCGCCGACCTCCCGCAGACCGGCCGCCGCACGCTCCTCCCAGGCCTCGTACTCCAGGCGCTCGACCGCTGCACCCTCGTGGTGATCGCGGACGGACCCGGTGAACACCGTCGTACCACCGCAGGTCGGGTCGGCCACCGCGCGGTGCGCCGCCGCCACGTCGAGCGGATCGGTCGTCAGGAGCGTCTCGATGCGAGGCGCGCCCCGGGGCGGATCGGTCATGCCTCCCCCCTGGAGGGGGGAGGGGCCGGCGTTGCCGGCCTGGGGGGTGAAGCCTGATCGGTCATGCCTCCCCCCTGGAGGGGGGAGGGGCCGGCGTTGCCGGCCTGGGGGGTGAAGTCTGATAGGTCATCCGCCGACCTCGTCGTCTTCGACCTCCCCGCCCCGTGGCAGCTCGGGAACGCGGACGTCGCACTCGAGGGACACGTCGCCCGTGATCCGCGCCAGGGCGACGCCGGCCGGCACCCCGACGATGACGTAGGGCGAGGTCTCGCCCCCGGCCGACTCCGCCGGCCCCTCGTCCAGTCGTAGTTCGATCACCGCGGCTGCGCCCTCGACGTCGCTCGTGACGACCGTGGGCGGACCGCCACCCTCGCGGTCGGTCCCGATGAAGACGCCAACCGCCGGGGGTTCGAGATCGGTCGGCAGCGGTGGCGGAGGGCTCTGTCCGCCGGCGTCGCCGAGCAGCCACAGACGCTCGAGGGAGGTGTCATCGATGGCGAGGAAGCACGCGGGTCCGGCTCCCGGATCGTCGGAGCCGAACGTCGCGCTCGTCCCACGCGCGATCGCGGCGTCAGGCTCGGCAGGTGCGTCGTCACCGCAGCCCGCCGCCAGCGCGACGAGGACGAGCAGCGTGGCGGCGCACCTCATCGGCTGACACCGGCGGGTACGTCCTCGAGCGGCAGCGGCGCATCCGGAGGCCAGTGCTCGTGCGGACGGTCCGGCGCCACGGCAGCGAGGATCACGAACGGGATCGCGAGCACGGGACCCGTCACCTGCCACGCCGGTGGCCACCACGGACTGGCCAGCGCGAGGATCGCGCCAGTCGCCGCTGACAGCCGGGTCGGCGACAGCGGCACGCGCGGTGCTGCGCCTGCCAGCGCGACCGCCGCGAGCGCGAGGGGCAGCACGGCGCCGAGATCGGCAGTCCCGACGGGATCCACGACGACGGCGCGCCACAGTTCCCCAACGCCCCAGCCCGTCGGCACGAGTGCCGCGACCGACACGACCACGGCGCTGAGCAGACCCACGACGAACCACGCGAGCTTGCGACCCGACAGCCGCCGGATCCACAGTGGACCCACGAGCAGTGGCCACACCGCGGTGCCTGCGGCCACGCCGAGTAGCACGCCGCTGACGACCGCCATGCGCGATGGGAGGTGACGTCCGGCCCAGACCTCAGCGAGGGCCCACCAGGCCCAGACGAGGGCGACCCCGGCGATGAGCAGCACGGGCGCGTGGACGTGAGCGAGCAGCAGCGGCGGGGCCCAGGCGACCGCAGCGGTCGTGGCCCTGCCCGTCCCGGTGTAGCCCCAGCCGCGCGCCAGATGACCGGCGCCGATGACGAGTCCGGCCGTGGCCGCCAGCGTCAGGGCACCCGTCGCTGCCGCCGGGTCGACGCCGGGTAGGCGCGACAGCAGCCAGATGAACGGCAGGGCGAGGGGGGCGGCGGCGTCAGCGGTCAGTTCCGTCGCGGGCAGCTCGCCTCCGGCCCACGCGCCCGCGGCGACGGCGAGCGCCCCACCGTCCGCGTGCCACGCCTGGGCCGCGTGGACCAGGATCGCGCCGAACGCGAGGGCGGTTGCCGCCGATGGGCCGGTGCGCGGTTCCCAACGCAGCGGTGAACCGGCGGCGGTGGCCGCGAGCACCACGGCGAGCGCGAGCCACGGCAGGACCAGCCACCTGGCCGGGGTCAGATCACCCACCCCGGTCGTCGTCGCCATGACACCGAGCGCGCCGACGACGACGATGCCAGCCACGGTCCAGCCGAGCCGGCCGACGGGGCGGAGCACCGCCAGGATCACGATGAGCCCGATCGCCCACACTTCGTGCGGGGCGAGGAACGGCAGCATCGCCCCCAGTCCGGAGGGCTCGTTCACGACCGGTCGCGGCGCAGCGCGCGGAGGAGGAGCAGTCCTCCCAACGTGAGCAGCCCCGCGGCCGCGAGCTTGATGTCGCGGCGACGCGCACGCGCACGACCCACCGACACGTAGCCCCGGTGCTCCTCGGCGAGCTCGACCAGCGCGTCCCGGTTGGAGTGCTTGGGACGCCAACCTTCCTGGAGGAGCCGGTCCGGGCTCAGCACCCAGGGGTGCATCACGTAGTGCAGCTGGCCGACCGGCACCTCGGACACGCCGACGGCGCCGAGCCTCTCCGCGAGGGAGAAGGCGACCTCCTCCGGCACCTCGACGGTCCGGACACCCGAGACGGCGAGCATCTCGTCGAACGACAGCCAGCCCTCGGGCGCCACGTTGTAGGGCCCGGACAGGTCGCGCTCGATCGCCAACGCCAGGGCCGATGCGACGTCGTCGACGTGCACGAACTGCATGGGGGGCCGGTGGCCGCGGATGGCGGTGGCGCGCGGCGCCTCGAACTGCCGGCTGATGAAGTTCTGCACGCCGGGACCGGCGACGACGGTGGGGCGCAGGACGGTGACGGTGGGGGTGTCGCGGTCGGTGGTCCAGTCCGCGAGCCACCGTTCGATCTCGAGCTTGTGCTCGGCGTACGGGAAGTCGGGGTTGGCGCGCAGCGGGCTGCCCTCTGTCAACGGGAAGTCGTTGTCGGGGTGGGCCCCGTACACCACACCCGACGAGACGTAGACGATCTTGCGTACGCCCGCTGCCAGCCCGGCGGCGAAGACGTTGCGGGTCCCCTCGACGTTGATCGATCGCATCTCGACCTCGTCACGGATCGGATCGAGTTGGAAGGCGAGGTGGACGAGCGTGTCGACGCCCTCGAGGTGACGGTGGAGATCACGATCGCGCACGTCGGCCAGCACGAGCTGGATGCGATCACCGTGCAGGCCCTCGGGACGCTGCGTGTCTATGCCGACGATCCGATCGACGTCGGACGATGTCGCGAGCTCGGCGACGAGACGGCGGCCGATGAGCCCCCCGATGCCCGTGATCGCGACGGTGGACATGTACCCCCTGGTCGTGAGGCTGCTCCCCGAGCCTAGCGCCAGCCTCCGGAGGCGGTCCCGTGCGGACCGGGTGGTGCGAGAGCCACGCGCGGGTGTCAGACTGGTGACATGAGCGACGTCCCCGACGATCCCTTCGGCGGCCTGCCCGACGAGCTGCGCCAGATGATCGAGCAGCTCGGTGGGTCGCAGGTGTTCAACCAGGTCCGCATGCTGCTCGAGAACACCGGGACCGGCCCGGTCAACTGGGACCTGGCCGGCCAGGTGGCGCGCCAGCTCGCGGTGGAGGGCGATCGAGCCCCGACCGCCGACGAGCGCGAGCGCGTCGAGGACGCCCAACGGCTCGCGGAGTACTGGCTCGACGAGGGCACGCTGCCCGCCCCGCCCGACGCCGGGCACACTCGCGTGGGCAGTCGGCAGGAGTGGGTCGGTGACGCACTGCGAGCGCTGCGACCGATCATCGAGCCGGTCGCGGAGGCCTCCACAGGTGCCCTCGCCGAGCTGACCGCGGGGCAGTTCGAGGAGCTGGGGATGCCCGAGGAGCTCGCGGCCCTCGGCATGCCCGACCTGTCGGGCGTCCTGCGCCCCATGGGCGCCATCCTGACCGGGATCCACACCGGCCAGGTCGTCGGTCGCCTCGCCCGCCAACTGCTCGGTCAGTACGAGCTCGGCATCCCGACCGCGGCTCCCGACACGGCGTGGCACCTCGCCGTGAACATCAGCGAGACCTTCGAGGGCTACGAGCTGGATCCGACCGAGGTGGCGATCGCCCTCGCCCTGACGGAGGGTGCGCACCGCCGCCTGTTCCACGCGGTGCCGTGGCTCGAGGGCCACATCCAGGCGCTGGTGGCCAGCTTCGCTGCCGGGACGCAGCTGGATCGTGACAAGCTGCTCGAGCTCAGCAACGAGCTCGCGCTCAGCTTCGATCCCGAGGATCCGGAGTCGCTGCGGGACGCGATGGAGTCGGCGTCCGATTTCCGTATCGATCCCACGCCCGAGCAACAGCGCGTGCTGGAGCGGATCCAGGGCGTGGTGTGCCTGGTGCAGGCGTGGGCGCGCCGCGAGATCCGCGCAGCCGCCAGCGACCGACTCCCGCACCTGGATCGGATCGACGAGGTGCTGCGCCGACGCCGTGCCGCTCGGGGCGACGGCGAGCGGATGCTGCAGCAGCTGCTCGGCCTGGACCTCAAGCCGGCGGACGAGACCGTCGGCGACCGGTTCATCGCCGCGGTGGAGGCGGCGCGAGGGCTCGAGGGGCTGCGGCGGGGGATGGCCCACCCCGAGAACCTCCCCGACCACGCCGAGCTCGCCGATCCGAGCGCTTGGCTCGTGCGCATGGCGTCCGGTGAGGACATCCCGGATGACGCCGGGGCGCTGCTCGACGTCGGCGACGCCCCGCACGAGGCCTCCGCCGAGGAGCGCTTCGGCCGTGGTCAGGGCGACGACGACGGTGACGGAGCGGACTAGGCGTCGGCCTGCTCCTCGGGTTCGACGATGTCGTGGTCCATCGGGGCGATCGCGCCCCGGGCGGAGCCGGCCGTGAAGCCGTCGAGGAAGGCCCGAGCGCGCACGGTGTCGGGGTAGCGGGCGACGAGCGTCTCGAACGCGGTGGAGTGGTCCGCATGGACGAGGTGGGCGAGCTCGTGGACGATGACGTAGTCGAGGACGTAGTCGGGGAACGCGGCGAGCTCGCGACTGATGCGGATCGACCCGTCGGCGGGGGTGGCCGAACCGAAACGGCGTCGCATCCGACCCGACCACCGCACCGACGTCGGCCGCACCGCGTCGACGTACGCGTCGGCCAGCCGTCGCGCGCGGGCGGCCAACGCGGCATCGCCGCCCGCGGCGGCGATCTGGGCCTGACCGGTCACCTTGTCCACCAGCTCACCGATCAAGCGCTCCTGCTCGTGACGGGGCAGGTGCGCGGGGAGCTGGACGACGACCACGCCGTCACGCGCGTACGCGGACGCCGAACGGCGCCGGCGCGTGCTGCGCACGACCTCGACGGGAGGCCGGCCGTCGCCGGCGGGGCGGCGCTCGACGGTGCGGGCGGGTGCCGCCACAGAGCTTCCTTCCTACACAGCTTCTGGCACAGCTTCTGGCACAGCTTCTGGCACAGCCTCTGGCACAGCCTCTGGCACAGCCTCTGGCACGGCATCCGGCAGGGCGTGCGACGCGACGCCCCGACCGTAGCCAGCGTCTGCGACAGCTCAGCGCACGCCTCGCCGCGCGGCCCCCGCACGGGGTCGCGCGAGATGCTCGATCCGTCGCAATCCACAACGTGTGGATGCACTGTGGATGTGTCCCCGCAGGTGACGAGGGGGTTGCGGTGAGGTGACGGCGGGCGTGCCGTCGCGGCATCCACAGCACCCCGGCCGGCCATCCACAGGTCGTCCACACGCACGCCCTGTCCATCCCCAGGGGCTGTGGACAGGTGACTCGACACCCTCCTGAGGCGCGCGTACGGTGGCGCCCGCGAGGTCCCCAGCAGCAGGCGACAGGGCCCGTGCTCTGAAGGGGAAGGGAGCACGGTCCCACCGGAGCCGGTGTTGCTGGGGATCTCGCGTTCCCGGACCGGTGGCGTCAGGTGACGGGTCCGCGAACGGCCAGGGTCGTGCCGCCCCCCCAGGACCGTCGGGCAGGACCGTCGGCCAGGACGTCGGGTCAGGACCGTCAGGTCAGGTTCGTCAGGCCAGCACCTCGATGCGCACGTCAGCATGCCCCGAACCGACGAGGCCGATCGCCTCAGCAGCTGCGCGGGAGAGGTCGAGGTCGCGCCCGCGGACGTAGGGGCCACGGTCGTTGACGGCGACCTCGACGGACCGACCGGTGCGCAGGTGGGTCACCCGCAGCCGCGTCCCGAACGGCAGCGTGCGGTGTGCGGCGGTGAAGCGCGCAGGGTCGAAGCGCTCGCCACTGGCGGTGCGCTGACCGGCGAAACCGTGGCCGTACCACGACGCCACCCCGTCGTACGACGCGATCGCCGGCTCGCGCGCCGTGCGGTCCCCACGCACCGGGATGGTGGGTGGCCGCACCGGCGCTGCGGGCGTGGCCGCCAGGGCGTCGGCTGCGATCAGTCGCGCAGCCGCCCGGCCGTCGGCGGCGGTGGCGGTCCCGGGATCCTCGGTGAGCGGCCCGGTCGCACTGGCGATGCCGCCGAGCACGGTCAGGCCGGCGACGAACACCGCCAGCAGGGCGGCGTGTCTCCTCAGGGGCACAGGGAGGATCCTCGAGACGGGGACGGCGTCGGTCGACGGCGGGCCGATGCGACGACCCGGCGCTGCTAACTTCTGCAAGCAGGTTACCCCGCCCGCTAGCTGCGGTTCGCGACGCGCGTACACTGGTGAGCAGTTCGGGGGCCTGGCGGGCTCCCGGACGGCACCCTCCGGAACCCCCGGCGCTCCGTCCCCTGTCCGCGCGTCCTGCGCGCGGCACTACGCTCGGGACTCACCGTCCACGACCAGGAGGCCCCGGTGGCCGAAACGACCCGGGCTGCGGCGTTCTTCGACCTCGATCGCACGCTGATCAGCGGCTCGTCCGCCTTCGCATTCGGCATCGCCGCGTGGCGCGCCGGGATGATCCCCACCGGGGACCTGCTCAAGGACGGGTTGAACAACGTCACGTTCCGGCTCGTCGGGGCGACCGACGAGCGCAGCCAGGCGGTCCGCGACCGGATCCTCAGCGCGGTCGAGGGCCACCCCCAGAGCGACCTGCTCGAACTCAACGAACAGATCGTCCCGGCGGTGCTACAGAAGGTCAGGCCCGAGGCCAAGGCGCTGCTCGAGATGCACGCCGAGGCGGGGCGCGACCGCTACCTCATCTCGGCATCGCCGATCGAGTTCGTCGACCGGCTCGCCAAGGACCTCGGTCTCGAGGGTGGCATCGGCACCGAGTCCGAGGTCGTCGACGGCTGCTACACCGGACGGCTCTCGGCGCCCTTCTGCTACGGCGAGGGCAAGGCCGAGCACATCGAGAAGATCGCGGCCGAGCGCGGCTACGACCTGCGCCTCTGCTACAGCTACAGCGACTCCGCCAGCGACCTGCCGATGCTCGAGATGGTCGGCCACCCCGTCGCGGTCAACCCCGACCGCGCGCTCGAGCAGGTCGCACATCAACGCGGCTGGCCCATCGTCATCTTCGCGCGGCGTGCCAAGCAGGTCGTCAGGACCACGACCGCCGCGACCAGCGCGGCCGCGCTCGCGACGGGGACGTACCTGCTCGGGAGACGTCACGGTCGCATGCAGGCCGAGGCCGCGGGGGTCCGGGCGCTGCTGAACCGGCTCCGCTGAGCCTTGCGCGAGTGAGCGCAGCGCCGTTGCGGTTCTCACGCACCCCCCACCTCGTGTCCCTGGTGGCCGAGGCGGAACGGCTGGCGGCCCGTCTCGACGCCGCCCCGAGCGAGGCACGTGCGAAGCTCGCCGATCTCGTCCGAGCCGAGTCGGCCATCGCCACGCTGCGCCTCGACGGATCGCCGATCGCCGAGCCGCCCCGCCGCGAGTCCGTCGAAGCACGGCTCGACGCGACCGAGCGCCCACGGTCGGGGACGTGGCTCGACGCGTTCGGGGTGGTCGACGACGTCCACGACGATGCCCTGCAGACGCTGGAGTACCACGGGGTGCAGGCGGCGTACAGCTCCGAGGATCTCGCCGAGCGACTGCTGACCGACCTCGCAGGTGCGTTGGCTCCGCTGCACCACCGCCTCACCAGAGGGTTGATCGCCGAGGTCGATGCCGGCCGCCTGCGGACATCCCACCAAGCGGTCCACGACGCGAGTCAGGGCCGCATCATCTACTTCGCCACCGACCCCGACCGCATCGCCGACTGCCTCGCACACCTCAGCAGTTGGATGGCCTCGGTCGGGGCGCGCGAGCACGGCCTACTGACCAGCGGCGTGCTGCACTACGACCTGCTCGTGATCCACCCGTTCGAGGCCGCGAACGGACGCCTCGCGCGGGTCGCCGCTCGGCTCGTCCTGCGAGCACGGGGCCTCGACCCGTCCGGGCTGGCCGCTCCGGAGCCGGTCATCGTCGGCGACGCGATCGGCTACTACGAGGAGGTCGCGCGCACGACCCGGCGTCGCGACGCCACGATCTGGCTCGAACGGTGGGGCGAGGCCGTCTGCGCGGGTCTGCGCGCATCGGCACGGCGACTGGGGGCGCTCGAGGTCGAGGTGCCGCCCCGCGCGCTGGCGTTCATCGAGGCGCTCCCCGACCGCGCGTTCACGGTCGCCGACTACCGCGCGGACGTCCACGTGGGACCCGAGGACACCCGCGCCGACCTGGTCGCCCTGCTCGATTCCGGGACGGTCGACCGCGTCGCGGGCAGCCGGGGCCTGCGCTTCCGGGTCCTCTGACGCTCACGTCTCGGCGATGAACCGGACGATGCGCGGCGCGAGATCGTCGCCCGCGTCCTCCTGCAGGAAGTGGTTGGCGCGCGGGAACGTCTCGCACCCCACCCCTCCCGGCACCGCGGCGGCGTACGCCTCGCCGATGAACGGCGGCAGCAGCGGATCGTCGGCGCCCCACAGCGCGATGAGCGGCTTCTCCCACGCCAGCAGAGCCTCGTTGGCGGCGATCATCGCCGGCGCCGACGGGTGCTCGTCGGAGGTGGGGATCAGCAACGGCAGCGCGACCGCGCCCGCCTGTGACGCGTCGGTGGGGAACGGCGCTTCGTAGGCGGCGACGACCTCGGGGCGCAGGTCGCTCTCGGTCGAGCGCGACATGAGCTTGCGGATGTCGAGACGCTCCGCCTCGCGGACGTGGTCCAGCCACCGCTGCAGGCCCTCGGACACCCGCGCGCCACTGGCGTACAGCCCCGTGTCGTGCATGACGATCCGTGCGACCTGGTCCTGGTGGTCCATCGCCCAACGCAGCCCGATGGGGCCACCCCAGTCGTGGACCACGAGGGTCACGGGCTCGGTCGGGGCGGCGGCCGCGACGGCGGCGGTGAAGGCATCGACGAGCCGGTCGTAGTCGTACCAGTCGCGGTCGGTGGGCTTGTCGCTGCGACCGAACCCGACGTGGTCGGCGAGGATGACGCGGAACCCGGCGTGGGTCAGCGGTCCGAGGTACTTGCGGTACAGGTAGGACCAGGTCGGCTCGCCGTGCACGAGCACGACGGGGTGGCCGTCCTCCGGGCCGGCTTCGTACCAGGCCAGCCGCAGCCCCTCCCAGTCCGTGTACCGGGGTTCGAGGTCCCAGCCGGGCAGGCCGACGAAGCGCGAGTCGGGGGTTCGGAAGGCATCGGGCATCGACTTCCTCCATTCCTTGGCGACGCCGCATCCGCGGCGTCGATGGTGGGTTCGTGGGGGGACCGCGGCCGAGAGCGCGGTCTCGGCCGCTGGGTCGGGTGCGCAGCCGGGCGATCCTGTCGTCGCGGTCAGATGGTCACGGCGAGGCCTTCGAGGAAGCGCCGCGCGAGGTCGGTGTCGCCACCGAGCTCGACACGCCCCGCCTCGAGCAGCTCCTCGGCGCTGCGGCGGCCGTAGCCGCGCAGCAGCAGCGCCTCGAAGTCGAGGGTCAGGGTCGCATCGGGGTCGCTCGGCACCTCGGCGGCCACCGTGCCACGCCCGTCGCGGACGATCAGTGGCACCACGCGGCCGTTCGACCCGGTGACCTCGACGACGAACGTCGTGCCCTCGGTGGCCCCCGCTCGCTTGACGAGGACGAAGCCGAGCGCGTCGTAGAACACCTCGGCTGCCTTCGCGGCGACGGGACCATCGAGGTGGCCCGGCCGTCCGGTGGCACGGCGGATGTCCTGCTCGTGGCCGTACCAGTCGAAGATCCGCAGTCGCAGTGCCTGGTCGTGGGTCGCCGGACCCGTGACGGTGTACGTGTCCGCGGCCCACTGCTCGTCGTCGAGGATGCGGAGGGCCTCGAGCCGTTCGGTGGTGTTGTCGTCGAGCTCAGCGAGCACGTCTTCGGGTGCCCACGAGCGCCGGTAGTCGACCTGCCTCTCGTTGAGCCGACCGACGTCGTTGCGGATGTGCGGGGCGTCGGGAGGCTCGTGGTGGGGCTGGTCCCTACCGAGCAGCAGTCCCTCGAGTCCGGCGAGGTGGCTCACCTGGTCCTGCACGGTCCAGCCTTCGCAGTCGGTGGGGCGCCGCCAGTCGTCGGCATCGAGCTCGTCGCAGAGCTCGCGGACCGTGCGGTACTCCTGCTCCATCAGATCGATCATCGGACGGTTCGCCACCCGCTTCCTCCTCGCTGTCCTGCCGCCGCGCTGCTGCGGCGGTCGTCAGGGCACGCCCACCGGTTCCTCGGCCTCGTGGTGCACCGCCACCCGGGCGGCGCGGTGCGCGACGGCGACCCCTGCCAGGACGATGGCCGCACCAGCCACCTGCGGGGGGCCGATCGGCTCGCTGAGCAGCAGCGCGCCCCACAGCATCGCCAGGACCGGCTGCAGCAGCAACGCCACCGACGTCAGCGCGGCTGGCAGCCGGTCGATGCTGCTGGTCAGCAGCAGCCATCCGGCGACCTGCGAGCCGAGGGCGAGCGCGACGAGCCACACGTTCGCCTCGAGCGAAGCGGGCGGGGCGGCGACGCCCTGGGCGGCCGCGAACGCGAACGCCACGACGGTTGCCCCGAGCGTCGCGGACGCCATCGACGGCAGAACGTCGGCGCCGCCCAGACGTGCCTGCCGGAGCACGACGAGGAACACCGAGTACGCCAGGGCGGTCAGGACGCCGAACCCGACGCCCGCGAGTACGGAGCCGCCAGACTCGACCGGCTCGCCGGTCGCGCCGAGGAGCCACACACCGACCAGCACGATCGGCAGCGCCAGCCAGAACGTCCCCCGCGGTCGCTCGCGGAACAGCACCACCCCGATGATCCCGACGACCACCACCTGCAGGTTCGCCAGGACCGTGGCCAGCCCCGCCCCGATCAGGCCGATCGAGGTGTGCCACGACACCAGGTCGAGCGCGAGGAACGCGCCCGCCACGGCCGCCACCGGCACCCAGTAGCCGTCGGTCGTGGGGGTCTCGGACCGACGACGGCGCCACACCACGAGCAGAGCGAACACGGGGAGCGCGTAGGCGACGCGCAGGAACGCCGATCGGGTCGCCTCGACGTCCGCGAGACGGACGTAGACGGCGCTGAACGAGATGAGCACGACGCCAGCCCACGTCCGGAGTAGGTCGCTCACGTGGCTCCAGGTGACGGGTCGGCAACGGCGGAAGCCTAACGACGAGTGCTTCACCGCACACCGGCAGTGGCCGACGGGTCACCCGTACGGTCGTGCGCGCCACCTCCGTCGGTGCCAGGCGGGTCACCCGTACAGTTGGAGAACAGAACAGGGGCTGCGGATGGCCGAACCTGAGTTGACCGGCGAGGTGACGGAGTCGCGCGCGGGTGCCGCACGGGCCTTCGAGCCCACTGGTGCGCTGGACCTGCAGCCTGCAAGCGTGCGGGCGGCGCTGCTCGATCTGATGGAGCGCTTCCTGCCTCACGAGGCGGACCGCCTGCGGGCGATCTTCGCGCTCGAGGTCGCTGACGGCCCCACCTACACCCTGCAGATCGCCGACCGTCGCTGCGTGCTGTCGCCGGGCCGCCCCGGCTCCGAGCCGAGTGCGACCATCACGGCGAACCCGGCGACGTGGCTCGATCTCGCTAGCGGCGCCTCCGATGCGGTGCAGGCCTTCATGAGCGGGGCGCTGCAGGTGACCGGCGACCTCAACCTCGCGCTCCGGCTCTACACGCTGTTCCGCCCCGGTCCCGCGACGACACGCATGGTCCACACCGCGCAGACCAACATCGGTGGGTTCCGTATCGAGTCGCTCGTGGCCGGCGTCGGCCCCCCGGTGGTGCTGATCCACGGCCTCGGAGCGTCGAAGGTGTCGTTCCTGCCGACCTTCGATGCGCTCGCCGACCGCTTCGAGGTCCACGCGCTCGACCTGCCCGGGTTCGGCAAGTCCGACCGGCCCTTCCCCACCGGCCGGCGCTACACGATGCGCTGGATGGCGGGGCTGGTGCACGGTTACCTCCGCCGTCACCGCATCACCCCCGCGTACCTCGTCGGCAACTCGATGGGTGGCCGCATCGCGACCGAGGTGGCGCTGCGCCACCCGCGCTCGGTGTCGGGCTTCGTGGGCCTGGGCGCCGCGGTCGCGTTCGACGAGTGGCAGCGGTTCGGTCCGCTGCTGCGGCGGCTGCAGAGCCAGTGGCTGGGACTCACGCCACTCCCCGTCCGCCACGACTGGATCGTGTCGGTCCTGCACGACATGTTCCACACCCCTTCAGCCGTCCCCCTGATCAACATGGAGGCGGCGGCGCTCGATGTGGCGCGCGACCTGCGCGACCGGCGCTTCCGCATGGCGCTGCTGTCGTGCGCCCGTCACCTCGGCGGCGAGCGCGCCGGTGGCCGCAACGGCTACTGGACGCGGCTCGCTGATCTCGCCGTACCGTCGTACTGGATCTGGGGCGATACCGATCGGCTCGTCAGCCCGCGCTACGCGGACAAGATCAGCCAGGTCGTCCCCGACGCCCGCGTCGAGGTCTGGGAGCGCTGCGGCCACGTGCCGCAGTTCGAGGCACCCGACCGCACCAACCGCGCGATCATCGACTTCATCGGGGCGCTCGAGGCCGACCGCCTCGCCTGACGCACCGCCTCCCGCTCGACTTCGTCTCCCGATCCTGTCGGATATCCGAACGAAGTGGGGGACGAATTCGGGGTCACCTCGGGCTGAAGTGCCAGCGCGTGGCGCTCCGGACGAAGTCGGATTCGAGCCAGCCGAACGCGACGGCGGGGCGCAGCACCCAGAGTCCCGGAGCGGTCTCGGTGCCGAGGCGGAAGGGCTCGCCGGTATCGGGGTCGGTGTACTTGGCGGCGTAGCCGTCGTTGACCCGCTCGAGCGTCTCGGCGTCGACACCCTGGTCGATGCGGCCCTCGATGATGACCACCTCGTCGCCGCTTTCGAGGTGGGCGACCACCCACGGCTGGTGCGCCATAGCACGTGCCTTCACCGCGCCCGGGTCGGTGCCGAAGTGCAGCGCCCCGCCCGTCCACGCGCCCCACACTGGTGCCGCGTGCGGGCGCCCGTCAGGGCGGGTGGTCACGATCCAGTAGTTGCGCGCGGCCTCGAGCCTCTGGGTCGCCCAGCTCCAGTCGAGCAACCCCGCCTCGTCACCTGTGGCGATGCCGTAGCCGGGCGCGAAGTCAGGGCGGGTCGCGGTGACGTCCACGCGTTCCTCCTCATCGGTGGAAGCACGTTCTACCGCGGACCTGCGACATCGACCGGCGCGGTGCCCGCGAGCGCGGCGAGCGTCGCCTGCGCCTCGGCGACGAGTCGGAGGACCACCTCGGCCGCGGTCGGGATGTCGTGGACCAGGCCGGTGCTGGAACCGGCGGGGATCACGCCCTCGTCGACGTCGCCGCGGCGTAGCGCCCACGCCCCGCGCCCCTCGTTCGCGAGCGCCTGCATCGGGAACGGCAGCACCTCGTGGTCGCGGCCACGCCACCCGTCGACGTAGGCGTTGCGGATCACCCGCATGGGCTTGCCGCTGATCGCGCGCGTGACGGTCGTGCCGTCCGTCGCGGTCTCGACGAGGCGCTGCTTCGCCGCCTCGTGCGCGTCGGCCTCCACGGTGGCGAGGAAGCGGGTCCCGACCCACACTCCCTGGCACCCGGCGCTCAACGCGGCCACGAACGTGCGGCCATCGGCGACCCCTCCCCCACCGATCACGGGCACGTCGACCGCGTCGACGCAACCGCACCACAGCGACAGCGAGCCCACCCGGCCGACGTGGCCGCCGCCGTCCGATCCGGATGCGATCACGGCATCGACACCATCCGCCGCGTGCCGCACGGCGTGCCCCACCGATCCGGCGAGCGCGAACACCTGCACGCCCGCGGCGTGGAGGCGGTCGAGGTACGGAGCCGGTGACCCCAGACCGGCCACCAGCACGGGCACGCGCTCGTCGATGCAGACCTGGACCTGATCGTCGACGTGGCCGGGGCGCACGATGGCCTCGAGCTCGGGCACAGCGTCCCGCTGCTCCTGAGGCAGATCGGCGACGGCGTCCCGCACCGCTGCGACCGTCGGGTCGTCGGTGGTCAGCTGGGGTGGCAGCAGCAGGTCGACGCCGAAGGGCCGGTCGGTCGCCGCTCGGACCTGGTGGATCTGGGCGCGCAGCTCGTCGGAGCGCAGCGGGGCGCCGCCGATCACACCGAGACCACCCGCCCCGCTGACCGCAGCGACCAGCTCGGCGCGTGCCCCCAGCCCCATGCCGGCCTGCAGGATGGGAACGTGGATGCCGAGGGAACGCCGCAGCGCGGTGTCGAGGGCGGTGCCCGCGGGATCGCCGAGGCCGGTCACCGCCCGGTCCAGACGGGTTCGCGCTTCTCCAGGAACGCGGCGATGCCCTCGTGGAAGTCCTCGCTGCCGAGGATCTCCTCCACCGCGTTCTCGGTACGCGACCACCCCTCGCCGATGGTGACGGTCGGTGCCTCGAGGACCAGCCGGCGCGACACGCGCACCGCGAGCGGACCGTTCGCGGCGATGCGTCCCGCGAGCTCGAGCGCGATCGCGAGCTCCTCGCCCGGTTCGACGACGCGGTTCACGAGCCCGAGGCCAGCTGCCCGCTCGGCGTCGATCGGGTCGCCGGTCATCGCCAGCTCGAGGGCGACCGCAGGCGCGACGCGGCGGCCGAGGTGCAGCAGTCCACCAGCGGCGGCGACGAGCCCGCGCTTGACCTCCGGCAGGCCGAACACGGCGGTTCGTGAGGCGACCACGAGGTCGCACGCCAGCGCGATCTCGAAGCCCCCGGCCAGTGCGGGACCGTTGACCGCCGCGATCACGGGCTTGGCGAGCTCGCGCCGGACGATGCCGGCGAACCCGCCCCGCTCGGTCTGCAGTCCCTGCGGGTCGGTGCCCGCAGCCCGCAGGTCGGCCCCGGCGCAGAAGACGTCGCCGGCTCCGGTCAACACGACCACCCGCACGGCGTCGTCGGCATCGGCGCGGTCGAGCGCGGCCTCGATCCCCTCGGCGATCGAGCGGTCGACCGCGTTGCGTGCTCCCGGGCGGTCGATGGTGATGACGGTCACCTCGCCCCGTCGTTCCTCGCGGACGCTCATCCAGGGCTCCGTTCGTCGATGGTGAACACGTTGCCGTCCGGGGTTGATTCGACCGTGCCGGTGGCACCGACCGGGTCGTGACGCGCATCGGTGAGCAGCCCGACCTGCCCCCGAGGGACGGTGGCGACGAACCGCTCGTCGGTGCGATCCAGGCGGCCGATGACGATGCCGCGCTCCGGCTCGCCGGCGTGGTCGTAGGGGGCGGTGAAGGTCTCGATGCGCCCACGGCCCGATGGGGTGGCGGTGACGGCGGGAGCGGGGAGCGCGTCGACCCGCGCCTGGAGGGCCGCGTCCCGCCCCACGCCGTCGGTGGTGTACCCCTCCGTCGTGTCGTCGCTGCCGAGCACGAGGGTGTGGTGTTTGGTCACGAACCCGCCGTTGCCGTAGAGCAGGCCGGTCGCGCCCTGCCGCTCCCGGAGGAGGCGGGCCATCGAGACGACGGCGTGCAGCATGTAGTCGTTGCCGGGACCACCGAACGACGTGAGCCCTCCGGCCACCGTGATGTCGCGATCCAGTGGCAACCCCAGCTCGAGCAGGGCGAGCTTGGGCACGCACGGGAAGCAGCTGTACAGCTCGAGCAGATCGATCTCGGGGGCGCTGCGACCGACCTCGTCCAGCGCCCCGAGCAGGGAGGCGCGCATCGCCGGGGCGGTGTGGTAGCTGACCCGCGCCAGGATGTCCTGGGGATCGTCGGCACCGGCCGCACCGAGCGGGTAGACCCACCGCGACTCGTCGATGCCGAGACGCCGTGCCGCGCCGATCGACGTCACGACGATGGCCGCCGCCTGGTCCACGGTGATGCGGGCGTTCATCAGTTTGGTGTAGGGGAAGCTGATGGGTCGGTTGTCCGCCGATGGCGTGACAACCTCCTCCACGGTGCGCACGGTCCGATCCCACGCGTCGGGGTTGTCCGCCGCGATCTGCGACATGCGAGCCCACAGCTGCGCGGACCAGCGCTGACTGGCGTCGAGGTCGAGCCCGACGCGGTGTCGCAGGCCGTTCTCGTAGAGGGGGTAGACCTGCACGGGCGAGAACAGGCCGTGATCCCACGCCGTCGCGGGCAGGTGCTCCTTGGGGTCGGGGAGGACCGCGTCCGGCGGTGGCGGCGTCCAACCCGGCATCCGGCCCTGGCGGGCCGTGAGCTGCAGGCTCCGGAACGACTCGGCTCCGACGACCACGGCGACGTCGTGCTCGCCGGCCGCGATGCGTCCCGCGGCGCGGTCTAGCAGCAGCGTTGGCTGGTTGCCACCCCAGGTGCTGTGCTCCGTGCGCGACGGTGATGCCCCCACACGCTTGGCGATCGCGCCGGGGAGATCGGCGTACATCCAGCTCACGACGTTGACGACGTCGATGCTGTCGATGGCCGAGGCACCGTCCGGTCCCAGCCCGGCGTCGCTGAGGGCCTGGGTCAGCGCCTCGGTCGCGAGATCGAGGGGCTCCCTGCCGTCATCGGGGTCGGTCACCCGGTTGGTGATCTGCCCGACCCCGACGAGGACCGGACGGCTCAGTTGGTCTACCGCCCTCCGGGCTACTTGAGACCTCAGTTGGTCTACCGGCCTCCGGGCTACTTGAGACCGGTGCTCGTCGCTACTCAATCGTCCTCACCGCTCAGCAAGACGTCCAGGGTCCTCGCCCTCTCTGCGCCTCGTGCCGCTCGACTGCCGCGACCCGATCCCGGGGCCATCGCCGGTTCCGGCTACCCAAGCCGGAAGTATCCAACTAAGGTAGATGATACTAACGATACGCTTACGATGGCGGGATCGTGAGGGAGGACAGGGGCCGTGCGAGCAGCCGACCGGGGGCCGCGCCTGCGCACCGTCGTGGCCTTGCTGCTGCTGGCCGCCACCGTGGCCGCGTGCGGCTCGCGCCGTACCGAGGAGGAGCTGCGTGCCGCGCTCGTGGTCGAAGCCATCGCCAGCCCCGCGCCCGGCACCGCGACCGCTCCGGGGCCGAGCTCCGCGAGCGACGAGGCGGACGACGAGGGGAGCGCGAGCTCACCGGCTCCAGGAGCCACCGGCGGCGCGACGACGACCGGACCGGACGTGCCGAGGTCGGTCGACGAGAGCTCGGCAACCGACCCTTCCGGCGCGAGCGGTGGGCCCGACCCGGCTGCATCGGAGGCCGATCCGCGCCCTGGCGACGCCGCCCCGCCGCCTCCTGCCGAGGAGAAACCGCCGCTGATCATCGGCAGCGTCGGTCCCCTGACCGGACTCGTCGGCGCGACGCTGAAGCCTGGGGTCGACGGCCTGAGGGCATGGGTCGCTCACATCAACAGTAAGGGCGGTCTCAACGGGCACCCGGTCGAGCTGATCGCGGTCGACGACCAGGCCGATCCGGCGCGACACCGGACCCTGGTCCAGGAGCTGGTGGACGAACGAGGCGTGGTCGCCTTCGTACAGAACGGCGAGGCGGTCTCGGGCGAAGGGAGCATCTCGTTCCACCAGGAACGTCGCATCCCCGTGATCGGCAGCGAGGGCGGGGCGCACTACTTCTACGAGCACTCGATGTACTTCCCGCAGATGTCGAGCGGTCGCCACCTGTCGCTCATGAACCTCGGGTCAGCGGCGACGTACGCCGAAGCCAACGGGCTGACCAAGTACGGCACGCTGGTCTGCCAGGAGGCGCAGGTCTGCGCCGACTCGCTCGCGCTCGCCCGCGAGTACGCCGACGACCTCGGGCTCGAGATGGTGTACGGAGCACAGGCGTCGCTGGCCAAGCCGGACTTCACCGCCGAGTGCCTCAACGCCCGCGACGCCGGCGCGGAGATCTTGAACCTCGGGATGGATCGCAACTCGTTCACCCGGGTCGCCGCGGCCTGCGCCCGGCAGGGGTTCTTTCCCGTGTACACGGTGGCCGCGTCGATCGGGTCGAGGACGCACCTCGAGGACGAGAACATCGCCACGTTCGTCATGGGCGCCCCCGTGGCGCCGTTCCCGTTGGCGTCGCATCCGGCGGTGGCGGAGTTCAACGAGGCGTTCGCCCGCTTCGCTCCCGGTGAGGATCCCACCGTCGGCCACGTGACGGGCTGGGTCTCCGGCAAACTCCTCGAGGCGGCCGCCCACGATCTGGCCGAGCCCACGACCGCGGCGGTCCTCGAGGGTCTGTGGCGCATCCGGGGCGACGACCTCGACGGCATGACCCACCCCCTGACGTTCACGCGCGACGGCACCGCCGAACCAAGCACGTGCTGGTGGCCGGTCGTCGCCCAGGATGGTCGCTACTCCGTCCCCTTCGGGCCAGCCATCCGCTGCACCGACCTGCTGTGACCGAGGACACCAGCGTGCCGTCGCATCCGGTGCAACCACGGGCCGCACGTGACGTCGCGACCACCCCGATGCGATCGATCGATCCGCGGACCGGTTCCGTGCTCGGCACGTTCGAGGACATGGGGCCCGCCACCGTCGCGCGTCGGGTCACCCGGGCTCGGGAGCTCCAGCGCGACTGGGCGGCGTTGCCGCTGCGCGAGCGCGGCCGCCACCTGCTGCGGATCCGCGCCAGCCTGGTCGCGGCTGGTCCCGACCTCACCCGCATCTCCGCGGAGGAGACCGGTAAGCCGGTCGCGACCGCCTACTACGAGCTGTTCGCAGCCTGCGCGATGCTGACGTGGGCGGCGCGCAACGTCGAGAGGGCGCTGCGACCCGAGCGCCGGCCCAGCTACCCGGTCGTGAGCAAGCGGGCATGGGTCGAGTACGCCCCCTTCGGCGTCGTGGGGCTGATCTCGCCGTGGAACTACCCCATCGGCATCCCGTTCCAGACCCTGCCCTACGCGCTGGGGGCGGGCAACACGGTCGTGCTGAAGCCGTCCGAGCTCGCGACGCTGACGGGGCTGCGCCTCGTCGAGGCCGTCAACGCCGCCGGGATCGAACTGGCGCAGGTCGTCACCGGCGCGGGCCGGACCGGAGAGGCGCTGGTGCGGGCCCCAGTGGACGCGCTGTCCTTCACCGGCAGTCCGGGTACGGCGCGTCACATCCTGCGCGCCGCCGCCGACTCGCTGACCCCGGTCGTGCTCGAGCTTGGCGGCAAGGACCCGATGATCGTCGCCCCGGACGCCGACCCATACCAGGCCGCGCGCGCCGCCACGGCGGCGGCCTTCCTCAACGCGGGCCAGACCTGCATGTCGACCGAGCGCGCCATCGTGTGCGCCCCGCTGCACGAGCGCTTCGTGCGGCACGCGGCCGATCTGGCACGGAACGTTCGGGTCGGCCCGGCCGACGACAGTCAGGTCGGCCCCCTGACGCGGCCCGCCCAGCTCGATGTGCTCCGCTCACGCATCGAGGACGCGGTGAGCAAGGGTGCGACGATCGTCGCCGGTGGGCGGGAGCGACGCGGGCTCGGGCACGGCACCTACCTCGAACCGACCGTGCTCGACCACGTCACCGCCGCGATGGACGTCTACCACGAGGAGTCGTTCGGGCCGATCCTGTCCGTGGTGCGAGCGCGCGATCTGCAGGAAGCGGTCGCGCTCGCCAACGACTCGCGGATGGGCCTGACCGCGAGCGTGTTCACGACTGAGCGCGCCACGGGTTTGCGGCTCGCCCACGGGATCGAGGCGGGTGGGGTCAACGTCAACGATGCCATGCTCGGGGCGGCGATGGCAGCGGTGCCGTTCGGCGGCACGAAGTCGTCGGGGTACGGCAGACTCCAGGGCACCGAGGGCTTCCGCGCGTTCAGTCAGTCGCGGGCTATCACCGTCGACCGGTTCCGCTGGACGCCCGCGATGATCTCGTTGATGTTCCACCGCCGGCGGCACCCGTCCGCACGGATGCTCCAGGCGGGCCTGTGGGCGCTGTTCGGACGCAACGGCCGCCGTCAGCCCAGGTAGAGATCGGCGACCGCCTCGGCGTCGAGGTCAGCAGCGGGACCGTGGTGGGCGATCCGGCCTTGCCTCATGACCCATACCTCGTCTGCGAACCCGAGCGCGCGGGCGATGAACTGCTCGACGAGCAGCATGGTCACGCCCTGCTCGCGCAGCCCGTGCAGGAAGGTGTAGATGTCGTCGACGACGATGGGGGCGAGGCCGAGCGAGACCTCGTCGAGCAGGATCACCTCGGGGTGCGAGACGTAGGCGCGTGCGACGGCCAGCATCTGGCGCTCGCCGCCGCTCATCATCCCCGCCGGCAGGTCGAGCCGCCGGCCGAGGGACGGGAACGCCGCGACCGCCCGCTCGATCGCGTCGTCGGGATCACCAGCGGCGAGCAGGATCAGGTTCTCACGGGTGGTCAGCGACGGGAAGATGCCCCGCCCCTCTGGGACGTGGCACAGCCCCCGCCGCTGGCGATCGTGCGGCGCGGCCGTGGTCACGTCCTCTCCGCCCAGCACCACCCGCCCGGCGCGCGGAGACACCAGCCCTGACATCACGGCGAGGGTCGTCGACTTGCCCGCGCCGTTGGGGCCCAACAACGCCCCGACGGTCCCGCGGTGCACCCTCAGCGACACGTCCCGGAGCACGGTCGTGCTGCCGTAGCCGGCGTCGACCGAGTCCAGCTCGATGCCGGTCGTCAGCTGCGTGGGCGTGTCAGACCGCATCGGCGGTGGTCCCGAGGTAGGCGGTGCGGACGGTCTCCGACGCACGGACCTCCGCGGGGGCGCCCTCGAAGATGAGCCGTCCGAAGTCGAGCACGTAGATGTGGTCGCACAGCGACAGCACGAGCGGGATGTCGTGCTCGACGAGCAACACGCCGCACCCACGCTCGGTCTGGACGGCCCGGATGATGTCGGCGAAGCGTGCGCTCTCGTCGCCATCGAGTCCGGCACTGGGCTCGTCGAGCAACAGGAGGTCGAACTCGCCAGCGAGCGCCCGGGCGAGCTCGACCAACCGGCGGTTGCCGGTCGACAGGGTACGGGCTGGCTCGTCGAGGAGCGCTCCGACATCACACAGCGCGGCGGCCGCTGCGACCGCGGCGCTGACCTCGTCGTCGTCCCCTCGCCGGGCCCGCAGGTGACGGAGGGGGTTCGCACCTGCGAGCCCGAGCTCGCGCCCGAGCGCGATGTTCTCCCGTACGGTCATGGACCCGAACAGCGCGGTCTGCTGGAACGTCCGTCCGAGCCCCAGCTGGGCGCGCTCGGCGGGAGCAGCGGTGGTCACGTCACGCCCACGCCACCACACCGTCCCCGACGTGGGCGGCCGCAGTCCCGAGCACACGTCGAAGGTCGTGGTCTTGCCCGCCCCGTTGGGACCGATGAGGCCGGTGATCTCACCAGCCGGAGCCCGCAGGCTCAGCTGGTCCACTGCGACGACACCACCGAAGCGGACCACGAGATCGCGGACCTCGAGCGTGGGCACGGGCTCGGCGCTCACGCCGTTGCCTCCGTCTGCAGGTCCTCGAGCCGTGCCCGGACCGGACTCGCGTCGAGGCGCCAGCGGCTGGCCTCGGCGCGCGCGGCGAACCACGACCGCGCCGCCTCCGAGTCCGCGAGCACGGCCGCCACGATTGCCACCGCGCCGAAGGTCACGGTCTGCACCGCCGGATCGGAGCCGACGTAGCCGGGCAACACCCCCAGCAGCAGCGCCCCGCCGATGGCTCCCGCCAAGGGGGATCTGCCCGCGATGGTCAGCACGGCCAGCCAGGTCAGCGACTGGAAGGGACCGAGGGGACCGCTGCTGATCGAGCCGGTGACCCCGCCGAGCAGACCACCGGCGACCGCCGCGAGGAACGCCGACACGCAGAAGACGATGGTCAGCGCCACGTTGACGCTCGCGCCATGCGTGGTCACGGCCAGCGGGGCGTCCGAGACCGCCCGCAGGACGCGTCCGAGCCTCGACCGCAGCAGGCTGCGGACCCAGACGGCCGCGACTACGACGACGGCGACGACCACGTAGAAGTAGGCGACGTCGGTGGCGGCGCCGAGGCCAGGGAGGGCGGGGCGCGGGAACAGCCGGAAGCCCAGGGCTCCGAACATGAGCCCGCTGGGGTACAGCAGTTGCTCGACGAGGATGCCGAACCCGAACGTGGCCAGCGCGAGGTAGACGCCGGACAACCGGATCGCGGGGATCGCGACGACCGCACCCACGGGCACGGCCACGAGACCCGAGACGAGCAGGGCAGCGAACCAGGGCAGCCCGGCGCCGGCGGTCAGGTGCGCCATCGTGGTCCCCCCGACGGCTACGAACACGGCGTGGCACAGCGACACCTGGCCGGCGGTCCAGACGAGCAGGCCGAGCGACAGGAACAGCAGCGCGAGCGCGCCTCCCGTGAGGAACATCGGGATGCGCGCGCCCGCCAGGTGGGGCAGGACGATCAGTACACCGCAGCCCGCGACGAGGGCGACCCGGGCGACCAGCGGCGATGCCGTCCGCGCACCTCCGATGTGGGCACGCCCCGGCGGGGTCCGGGGCAGGCGTCTCGGGAACGCGACCAGGACCCCGAACAGCACCAGGAACGGCAGGCTCGACGGCAGCCCTCGCAGCGCGGGCACCTCCGCCACGAACTTCGTGGACAGCGCGACGGCGACGCCCAGACCGAGCCCGCCGGCGTAGGTCAGACCGAGGCTCGAGAAGCGTCCGACCGCCGCCGCCCCGAACGCCTGCACGACGAGCAGCGTCAGCAGCAGCACGTCGAGGCCGAGGAACGGCGCGATGAGGATCCCCGACAGGGCTGCGAACGCGCAGCCGATGACCCACGCCACGCGGCGCACGGTGACGGGGTCGGTACCGGACAGGCTGATGAGGTCGGCGTCGTCGACCACGCCCCTCATGGCGATGCCGATCCGCGTCCGGGCCAGCAGTCGCGTCAGCCCCAGCGCGGCAGCGGCCGTCACGAGCACCGTGACGAGTTGGTCGACACCGACGTTGGTCCCGGCGAGCCGGAACATCCCCGTCGGCAGGAACGGCGTGGCCTGTCGCGTGAGCGCTCCCGTGGTCAGGGTCAGGCTCCCCTGGATCACGAGCAGGATCCCGACCGTGGCCACGACCTGCATGACGGGGCGGCTCCCGCCCCCGAGGGAGCGCGACACCGCCTCGAGGACGTAGCCGACCAGCGGCGCCACGATCGCGAGGACGATGGCGAGGGCTACCGGGTAGGGGATGCCAGCCCCCTCCCACAGTCCGTAGAACGCGAACGCCCCGACCGCGGCGACCGCACCGTGCGCGAAGTTGAACACGCCCGCGGTGCGTTGCGTGAGCACGAGGCCGAGCGCCGCCAGCGCGTACACCGACCCGCTGGTGAGACCGGTGATGATGAACGGCAGGTAGTCGGTCATGGCTCGGTGCCGGACGGCGCATCCACCTCGTGGTCCGCGTCGGTCAGCGGGGTCAGCCCCAGCTCGGCGAGCAGCTCACGCCGGCGCTGACTGATGCGGAAACGAGCCTGGCGCAGGAACGCGACGGCGAGCACCGACGCGGCGATGACCGCCGCCGCGCCGAGGTTCAGCCACACCACCTGCGCTTTTAGCGACGCCTCACCCGCCCCGCCGTACCACGCCACCAGCAGGATCGCGAAGCACAACCCCGCCCCGAGCGTGACCGCGATGACCGCCCGCCGCGGCCACAGCTCATCCCTCATCGGTCGCAGACCCTCGCGCGGCCAGATGCCGCTCGATGCGGCGCAGCTCGCGCCACTCGTCCCGCAGGTCGGCACTCAGCCACAGCGCTGCGCCGACGCCACAGAGGAACAGCCCGACCATCCCACCCGAGACCACGTAGGGGATCTGCGCCGCGGGGAGCACGGCATCAGCGACGCCGATCCATCCCAGAGTGAGAGATACGACGCCGACGGCCACCGCGACGACGGCGGCGACCCGGTCCCACTGTGCGCGCAACCACGAGCGCAGCTCTCTCACGTCGGATCTCCCGTGTCGGCGTCGGATGGGGCGGAGGCGCGGCCACCGGTCCGGGTCGTGTGCATCGACACCAGTGCGGCCAGCGCGCCGACGACGAGGACCGGGTAGAAGTAGCCCGCCTCGAGCGGCTCGCTCGCGGCGAGGAGCATCCGCGGGGAGGTGGCTGTGGGAGCGTCGACGGGCGGGTCGGCAGCGCTACCGACCGGGGGCGCGATCGACGGCGGGGCGGCGCGGGTCGTGAGCGGCGGCGCACTCAACGGCAAGCGGGGCGCCGTCGGTGGCGGGGCGGGATCGGATGGTGCCGACCGGACTGGCTGGGTGCCGGTGGCAGGGGGCGGTGGTGTGTCGGTGGAGGTGCCGGGAGCGACGATCGGCGACGCTTGGACGGCCGCGGTCGTCAGTCCGAACGTGTAGCGCAGCTCGACCTCCTGGCCGGGCGGCACGACGTTGGGGATGCCGTCGGTCAGCACGTGGCGCACGCTGATGCGCAGGGCGGTCGAAGTGGCGGTTCCAGCCGCCGCGTCCTCGGCTCCTCCGAGCATGTGGACCTCGACACCCGCCTGCGCCAGCGCCTCGCCGACCGGGGACGTCTCGAGCGGCGCTGCGTTCCCGGCGACCTGCAGACCCTCCTCGGTGATCTCGACGCCCACCCCGTCGACGGTCACGCCGTCCGCGTGGAACGAGCGCTCCACCTGCGGCGATCCGTCCGGACCCACGATGACGCGGACCGACGAGCTCACCCGACCGATGACGAGCGGACCGAAGGTGGCGGGTTCGGCGACTGCGACCGCCTCGGCGACGACCGACCCCTCCTCGACGTAGCCGGTCGCGGTGGAGCGCGAACGGACCGCCACGTCACCGTCAATGCCGTCCGTGCCGGTGAGGGAGAGCGCATCCGACCGCAGCGCCTCGCTGGTGGCGGTCACGGCGTAGGGCCCTGCCGCCGACGAAGCCTCCGGCTGACTGGGGTAGCTCGACCGGGCGACCGTGGGCTGCTCGGGGTTGGGGAACGGCAACCCGCTGAGTCCGGCGATCAGGCCTGGTCCGGTCAGCACGAGTTCGCCAGGGTCGGGACTGGCGGCGAACGCCTGGCTCACGCCGAGCGAGGTGACCTCCGCCTGCGCCACCCCGCCTCCGAGGTCGACGATGGTGTCGACGATGGTGAGTCCCGGGGCGACGACCGCCACCGAGGCGCCGGTCGCGCTCGCGATGGCCGAGAAGCCCGCGGGGTTCGTCTGCGCGGTGGCGGATGCCGTGAGGTGGAGCGACAGCGCGCTCACGACGATGACCGCGACGCCCACGCCGGCGCCCCGCCGACGCGCTCCTGCGGAGCCACGCGAGCTCGAGTCGTCCTCGCTCCCCATCTGGCCCTCACAGAGAGAGGTAGTCAAAACAGGTAGATCATCTAACGGATGCTAGGAGTGCAAGGGGCCTCGGGTCAACGGCCTCGTGATGGCGCCTACGGGGCGAAGAGCGAGCGCAGGTCGTCGACGGACGTGACGGGGCGCTCGCACACGAAGTCGTGGCACACGTACGCCGCGGGCGCGCCGTCGGCCTCGCCCCGGCCCTCCAGCAGCGGGACACGGACGGCAGCGGGGTCATCCGGGGCGGCCACGGCCACGACCGTGCCGGGCCTCAGCGCATCCCAGACGGCGCGAACGAGCGCGTTCCGCTGCTCGCCCTCCGCCCCGACGATGGCGATCTCGCGCGGCCCGGCCACAGCGAACTCGACCGCCTGTAGCAGCCAGCCGTAGCCGGTCGGCATGCGCGCGACGTCGCCCTGGAAGGTGGCGATGACCTCGTCAGCGACCTCGCGCCAGCGCGCCTGGCCGGTGTAGGCGGCGAGTCGCAGCGACACGTCCGCCATGACGCTGTTGCCGGACGGCGTGGCGTTGTCCCAGGTTTCCTTCGGTCGGCGGTACAGCTCTTCGCCGTCCGCTGCGGTCTGGAAGAAGCCGCCGCCGTCCTCGTCGCGGAACCTCGCCAGCGCGTCGTCGGCCAGTTCGACCGCGCGGTCGAACCAGCCCACCTCCCCCGTGGCCGCGTACAGATCCAGGTACGCCGCTGTGAGGTAGGAGACGTCCTCGAGGAAGGCCGGTACGGATGCCCGGCCGTCCTTCCAGGTGTGATGCAGGACGCCGTCCACGACGAGGTTGGCCTCGAGGAACCGCGCGATGCGGACCGCCTCGGTGGTGTAGCGATCCACGTCGAGGTGGACCCCGGCACGCGCCAATCCCCGGATCGCGAGGGCGTTCCAGGAGGTGAGGACCTTGTCGTCGAGCCCCGGGTGCACACGTTGCTGACGATGCGCGTAGAGCGTCTCCCGGACCGCCTCGAGGTCACGGCGGAACGAGTCGGCGTCGAGGTCGTTCTCGGTGACGAAGTCGTCACGCGGGACCGGCTCGTGGAGGATGTTGGTGCCCTCCCAGTTGCCGTCGGCAGTCACACCGAAGAAGCGCGCGAACACGTCCGCATCGGCGCCGGCCTCGGCGACGACCCCGCGGAACTCCTCGTCGCTCCACACGAAGAACCTCCCCTCGACGCCCTCGCTGTCAGCGTCGGTGGCGGACCAGAGGCCTCCCTCCGGGTGCTGCATGTCGCGCAGCAGGTAGTCGGCCGTCGAGCGAGCGACGCGGGCGAAGCGGTCGTCGCCGCTCGACACGGCCGCTTTCGCGTAGCAGGGCAGCAGCAAGGCGTTGTCGTACAGCATCTTCTCGAAGTGGGGCACGAGCCAGTGGGCGTCGGTGGAGTAGCGGGCGAAGCCGCCACCGATCTGGTCGTGGATCCCGCCCCGCGCCATGGCGTCCAGCGCCTGCCCCGCCGCGAGCAGCTCGTCGTACCCGCCGGTGCGCGCGTGTCGGTCGAGCAGGTACTCGATCGTCATGGCCTGCGGGAACTTCGGGGCGCGACCGAACCCGCCCGCGTGCCGGTCCCACGCCTGCTCGAGGATCGTGCTCGCTGCGTGGTCGGTGACGTCGAGGTCGACGTTGCCGCGGGGCGCCTGCTGCGCCGCGCGCTCCCTCAGCGCGGTCACGAGTCGCTGCGACTGTTGGGCGACCTCGTGACGCCGTTCGGTCCACGCCTCGTGCACCGCTTCGAGGATGTCCGTGAAGCCCGGCATCCCCTGGCGTGCGGGGTGGGGCCAGTAGGTGCCGCCGAAGAAGGGCTCGCCGTCGGGCGTCAGGAACACCGACATCGGCCAGCCGCCGTGGCCGGTCATCGCGGTGACGGCGTCCATGTAGACCGCATCGACGTCGGGGCGCTCCTCCCGATCGACCTTCACGTTCACGAAGTGCTCGTTCATCAGGCGGGCGACGTCGGGGTCCTCGAACGACTCGTGCGCCATCACGTGACACCAGTGGCAGCTGGAGTAACCGACCGATAGGAAGATCGGCTTGTCCTGCTCCTTGGCCTCATGGAAGGCGTCCTCACCCCAGGGGTACCACTGCACCGGGTTGTCGGCGTGCTGGAGCAGGTACGGGGAGGTCTCGGTGGCGAGGCGGTTGGACACGGGGCTCCGGAGCGACGGGGTCACCTCCCAGGCTACGAGGTCGCCGCCAGGCCCCGCCGACCGAGCGTCCCGCCTAGGTGCGCCGTGGTCCCCGTGCGCCCATCCTCGGCCCGCGGCCGGTCGTAACTTCATCCCCCAGATCGCTCGCATATCCGAGCGGATCGGGGGACGAAGTTGAGCGACGCTCCGTGGAAGCGACTCGGCCTCCTCACCCACGCAGAGGGTGTAGTCCGCTACGTGCTCATGCGACCTCTAGCCGACCGGCCCGATAGCCACGGTTCTCTTGCTCGGATCCATCAGCAGGTCCAGTTCATACACTGTTATACTCGGGTGTCAGGGAGGTGACGGCGACGGAGCGAAGATCGAAGGTGCTGTCGGTGTCGGTGCCCCCTGAGCTCGCGCGTGACTTCGAGCGCCTAGCCGAGGAGCAGGGGCGGAACAAGAGCGAGCTGTTCCGCGAGATGCTCCGGATCTACCAGGCCTACCAGGAGACCGGACGTTTCGAGATCCTCCAGCGCTACGGATCGGCGCGCGCTAGGGCGGTCGGGGTCGCCGACGAGGGCGACGTCGAGCGGTTGATCAAGGAAGCGCGCCACGGGTGAGGGTCGTGCTCGACACGAACGTGCTCGTGTCGGCGTTCGTGTTCCCAGGTGGGCCACCCGAAGCCGTCTACCGGCGCATGCTGTCCGGTGAGGTCACGATGATCGTGTCCCGCCCGTTGTTGGCCGAGCTCGGTCGAGTGCTGATCGACAAGTTCGACTGGGAGCCGGCCTACGCCGAGGAGGTGGTCGCCCAGCTGCTCCGCATCGGCGAGCTCGTCGAGCCGGGCGACGTGGTCGAGGACATCGAGGACGATCCCGCGGACAACCGAGTGCTGGAGGCGGCCGCCGAGGGCGAGGCGGACGTGATCGTCAGCGGCGACCGTCACCTGCTCGCGCTGGGCCAGTGGCGAGACATCCCCATCGTCAACCCGGCCGGGTTCGTCGAGGAGGCCTGACAGCGCCGCGTTGCGGCGCCGACCAGCAACGGTGGAGTTCTTCCCACCTGGGAAGACGGCGGGAAGAACTGAAGCGAACTCGCAGGTAGACGGGGGCAGAACCACCGTAGACGGGGTCCTACGGCGCTGTCGCGACGGACTCTGGTGTTATCACGTGGCTCCAGTGGCAGGACGAGTAGCCGACGGAGAGGAACACCGGGACGTTCCGGCGACGTCCCGTTGCACGGGCGGTTCCCTCGCGGTCGCTCTCGCCTCGGGGGTGATCCGTACGCTCTCGACACGACGCGGGATCGAACCCCCCTGGCGCGCGCCGTCCGCCCGCACCATATGTCCCACAGGGACTTGTCCGCTAGCGATCCGGTTGAAGCTGGTATCAGGGCGTGCGAGCCAGGGGGTGCTGGGCGGATCGCCGGTGGTGTGGGGCTGCGGTGCGGCTTCGTCTCGCTTCCCGCCATAGCCGCGAGAACGTAGCTACCGAGGCTGGGAGGCCGGGCAATGTGGACACCTGCAACCACAGCTCGAGACGGTCGAAGTGGTAGGTGTGTGAGCTGATGCCGTCCTCAGCCAGCGCGTAGATCGACACGCCTTGCCAGCACAACCGCCGTCCGCTGCTGGGAAGGTCGATCGAGGGCATCCGCAATCGGCCGAGGTGCGTGCCTCGTTCGCGCCATTCCAACGCGATGAGCCCGGGTTCTGACAAGACGCGCAGGACGTCGGAGGCGACGTCGGGGAACGCACGGAACCATGCCGTCCACATGGCCTCGGCTCCGCTGCGTCCACGGATCTCCATGCCCGGGAGCGTGATCCGGCAGGCAGGCGAGTACAGCGCCGCCAGCGCCTGGGGGTCGTGCCGGTGGTAGGCATCGAGGAGCGCCAGCAGTTGTTCGGGGAGGTTCCGCAGCGGCGACCGGGTCATCGCTCGTCGCCTCCTGCAGACTCGCCGGGCCGGGTCGCGAGGAGGCTCGCGTAGGCGATGTGCCCGAAGAACCGGCCCGCAGCCATCCGGCG
Organism: Actinomycetota bacterium; assembly: GCA_019347575.1. Lineage (NCBI taxonomy): Bacteria > Bacillati > Actinomycetota > Actinomycetota bacterium. The sequence goes on from JAHWKY010000027.1 coordinate 42,601, forward strand.
TCGAGCCTCATCGCGCAACGCGTCGGCGGCGACGGCTTCGATCACGCCCTCCTCCGCGAGGGCCTGAGCCCCGAAGTCGATGATGGTCGGGATGTAGGTGGGTGCTTCGATCTCGACGTAGCCGTGGCTCTCCAGGTCGAGCGCGACGAAGCCCGCATCCGCCACCAGGGTGTGCAACCGGCGGACGAGCCACGGGTCATACACGAGGCGCGACACCGCCGCGGCGACGCATGCCTGGAGCGGGTCTGCAGGAGACAGGGCGCCTGTGGTGGTCGCGTAGTCGCCGTCGAACACCAGCAGCGTCCCGCCGGGTACCAGCACACGGAACGCCTCCTGGAGGGCGGCGGTTGGGCCCGGGATGTGACACAGCGTGGTGGCGAAGACGACGACGTCGAAGCGTCGGTCTCCGAAGGGCAGCTCCCGACCGTCCGCGAGGTCGAAGGCCACCGCGGGGTCCGCACTGACGGCGCGGCGGGCGTACTCGACGAACCGGGGACAGGGATCGATGCCCACGACCTCCGTGACTCCCGGCAGAGCTGCGAGCTCCCGGGCGACCACTCCGGTGCCGGATCCGACTTCCAGCACCCGGCAGCCGGCACGGCGGGGGATCCGCGACAGGACAACCTGGCGCAGAGCCCTTTGGCGCGGCTCGGCGCCGCGGACCTCGAGCCGCGTCATCAGTGCATCGGCGGTGGCGGCATCCAGCTCGCCGCCGCGCGCGTACGGGTCCGTCGGTACCGTGCCGGTGCTGGGCGGCGGGGCGGTCTTCGTGAGCATGTCGCGCCTCCGATGATCCGGTGGCACGACGGTACGGATCCGACCACGCCGGTGTATCCGTACCAGTACGGAGATCCCGCGGCTACAGCCCGAGCGTGGCGGCCTGGCGGGCCAGCTCTAGCTTGGACGACAGGCCGAGCTTCGCGTACACGTTGGCCAGGTGCGTCTCGACGGTGCGCTCACCGATGGACAGGCGCTCCGCGATCTCTGCGGCCTGGAGGCCGTCGGCGGCGAGCCGTGCCACCTCGAGTTCGCGTCTGGTGAGCGACCTGCGCCCCCAGGACGGGCGCGGCCGGCGTGCCCGGCGGACCCCGGTGACGAACGCCTCGACCTCCGACACCGCGGCATCCGCGTCGCCGATCCACGGCCAGTGGTCGATGCCGGGCAGCTCGATCAGTGTGGCCCCCGGGATCCTGGCCGCAAGGTCGCGTCCAACGTCGATCGACACCCACGCGTCGTCCACGCGGTGGAGCACCAAGGTCGGCGCGTTGATCCGATCGAGCACCCGACGCAGATCGATGCTCGCGTTGGACCGCATCACCCGCCGCAGGATGCCCGGACCCGCCGCTGCTCGCACGTAGCGCACGAACCAGTCCAGGTAGCGCTCATCTCCGGCGATGGTCGGGTTCGGTAGCTCGATCCCGGTCCCGTCCTCGCGGACCTGATCCAACCCCTCGACGAAGGACTCGAAGAGCTCCGGGGACCAACCAGGCGCGTCATCATCGGTCTTGACCATCCGCGTGAATCCTGCCCAGAGGACGAGCTCGGACGTGCGCTGCGGGTGCGCGACCGCGAACAGCGCGCTCAGCGCCGCACCGTCGGACACACCGAACAGCGCCGCGCGCTGCGACCCGGCCGCGTCCATCACGGCGCGGATGTCGTCAACCCGCTGCTCGATCGGAGCGTCTGACTCGACCGGATCCGACAGGCCCGTGCCGCGTTTGTCGAACCAGATCAGGCGGCTGAAGCTTGCGAGGTCCTCCAGGAACTGCGCCAGGAAAGGCTCCTCCCAGGCGAGGTCGAGATGAGACACGAAGCCGGGCAGGAACACGAGGTCGATCGGCCCCGCGCCGATGACCTGATAGGCGAGGCTGACGTCGCCGTTCCTGACATAGCGCACCGTCGACCGCACGGCGCCCCCTCTTGTCGTGGCCCAGTCTGCCATCCTGTGCGCGCGTGATGGAGGCACGTACCGTGCCTGCCGTCCGACCACACGTCGCACGGCGGCGATCGCGCGCCACAGCCGAACGACAGTGGCGCGGCGCCGCAGCGCGCCGAGCGAAGCCCGACCCTGCCGGCACGCGATCGAGGGGAACGTCGGTGGAGCGAGCCGGGAAGGGGCCGACGACCGCCTGGGGCGGGCTGCAACGGCGCCTGCGCCGGCTCGTGCCACGCCCTGTCCAACGCGCCGACCTCGCGGTCTTCCGGGCGCTCGCCCGTACCGAGATCCCCCTGCTCGGTCCGCTCCTCCCCCGTCTGTCGACTGCCGCGAACCACTCGCGGCTCTGGATGGTCCTCGCGGCCGTGATGGCCCTCCGCGGTGGACGGTCAGGACGCCGCGCGGCCGTCAGGGGCATGCTCGCCATCGGCGCGACGTCGGCCGTCACGAACCTGCCCGCGAAGATGCTGACGGGACGGGTGCGCCCGGACGTCACCGTGGTCCCCGAGATCCGCCGTCTCGTCCGCGTGCCGACCTCCACGTCGTTCCCCTCCGGCCACTCGGCGTCGGCGTTCGCGTTCGCCACGGCCGCGTCCCTCGAGCGCCCCGGACTGCGTCCCTGGCTGTTCCCGCTCGCTGCCGCGGTCGCCACCTCCCGCGTCTACACCGGCGTCCACTACCCCGGCGACGCGCTCGTGGGGGCGGCCATCGGGGTCGCCGTCGCGTACGCCACGCGCCGCCCCTGGCCGCTCGTGACGGACGTACCGGCGACCGCGGACGCGCCGGACGACGGAGCGATCCTGCCCGACCGTGACGGGACAGGGCTCGTTCTCGTCGCCAACGTGGGCGCCGGGAACGCGCTCTCCCGCCAGGAGACCGACCGACTGCGACGCGCGCTGCCCGGGATCCGCATCCTGCGGGCGGAGCCCGACGAGGACCTCCCAGCCACGCTGCGGCGGGCAGCGAGAGACGCCCGGACGCTGGCGGTCGCCGGCGGGGACGGCACGGCCAGCGCCGGCGCGCAGGTCGCCGCCGAGGCGGACATCCCGCTCGCCCTCGTACCCGCTGGAACGCTCAACCATCTTGCACGTGACCTGGGGATGGACGACCCCTCGGCGATCGTTTCGGCGGTGCGGGCCGGCCGCGCCATCCGTATTGACCTCGGCGAGATCGACGGGAGGACGTTCGTGAACGCGGCGAACGTGGGGGCGTACCCCCACCTCGTAGCAGCGCGTGAACGGCTCGAGGAGCGACTCGGGAAGTGGCCAGCGACCCTCTGGAGCGCGCTGCGGATCATGGCCGGCGGCGAGCCCATCGAGATCGACATCGCCGGGCGCCGACGCCGCGTCTGGCTGCTCTTCATCGGCAACGGGCGCTACGTCACCGAGGGTCTGACGCCGGCGCGCCGGGATCGGCTCGACGAGGGCCTACTGGACGTCCGTCTCGTCGACGCGGCGCACCCCTGGGCCCGCACCCGGGTGCTCCTCTCGATCCTCACCGGTCGGCTCGGCAGGTCCGGGCCCTACGAGCACTGGACCACCACGGAGCTCCACATCCGCTCGCACGAGGGGCCGCTTCTTCTGGCGCGGGATGGCGAGACGTGGCAGGGGCCCCAGGAGTTCACGGTGCGCAAGCGGCCGCGATCACTGCTCGTCCTCCAGGCGTGATGCCGCTCCGTACGCTGATCTCGACGACGGGAGGCGGGAGAGCGTCCTCGCCCCATGAGACGGGTACCAGTCCACGGGTTGTCGGCGTGCTGCAGCAGGCACGGCGCGATCTCGCTAGCGAGACGGTTGGGCACGGGGCGCTCCATGGCCTTGGGGCCCCGCCGAGGCTACGGGCGCGGGCGGTCCACGAAGGCCGCGGCCGCTCGCAACTTCATCCCCCAGATCGCCCGCATATCCGATCGGATCGGGGGACGAGGTGGAGCGACGCCAGACCGCTAGCGCCCCAGACCCCGGCGATCGGGCTGCGAACTTCCGCGTCCGTGGCGTAGCAGCAGCGCGGTGGTCAGTAGCAGCGGCCCGATGATGGCCATGCCGGTTCCGGTCGCCGGTAGATCGGGGGCGGGTTCAACCCCCAGTTCAGGAGTGGTGTCCGGCTGGGGTTCGCCGGTGTCTGCGGCGGTGACCGGAAGCAGCAGGTAGCTCGCTTGGGCCTCGTCGAGGGACACCGTGGTGACCGCTGGACGCAGGAGGTTGAGGTGGTTGGGTGTGTCTGCCGAGTACAGGTCGACGCGGAGGCGGTGTCCGGGTCGCAGGGTCTTCGCGGTTGGCCACACCTCGATGAGGTACTCGTGCACCTCGCCGGGCACCGGCGGTTGCAGCGTGTCGCGGGTGTGGGGGTGGAAGGGCACGACGACCTCACCGTCCACGACCTGCGACCGGTCGGTGTCCACGGCACGATGGGAGGCGCGCAGGAAACCCTCGGTGAGCAGGTGAGCGGTGCCGTCGGGTGCGACGTCGGAGACCTTCACGACGAAGTCGGTGTCGTGGTACGGCGGCAGCAGCTGGTCGAGAACGGGCGGTTGATCGTCGGTGGGCTCGTCACCGCCGTCAGCGCCCTGGGTTGCGGCATGCAGACGCAGCATGAGCGGTCCCGCGAACGTGAGCCGCTGATCGACCACGTCGGTCTGGAAGGTCAGTCCGGCGCGTTCGCCATCGATCCGCTGGTCGTGCTGCGGGTGGGGGACGGCCGGCAGCGCGTTGTCCCACCGTGATGGGAAGGCGGTCGCGCCGGTGGAGGGGTCGTAGAGGTAGGTCGCGCTGGCTCCGTCGGCGTCGGGTGCCGAGAACGTCATCGTTCCGTCAGCACGCAGGTAGAGGCGTTGGTACTCGGTGGGCGGAGGCCAGCTGGCCGTCGTGCGCCACGTCCCGGTGTCGTCATCGAGGGTCCCCTCACCCAACTCGTAGTAGCGCACCCGCTCGAGCCCGAACCAGTCCGGCTCAGGGCCGTCATCGAGCCAGTACCTGTACCAGTCGATGAGCCGCTGGAGATCGTTGGCCGGCTCGATGAAGTGTGTACCGGCATGGTTCCAAGGACCCACGATCAGGTAGTGCGGACCGCCATCCCCGCGCTGCTCGCGCGCCAGTGCGGCCTGGAACGTCAGCAGCTGACCGCGCGTGAACGTGTCGAACCAGCCGGCCAAGTGCAGAGCAGGGACGTCGAAGTGCTCGATGCGCGAGAGCACTGAGGAGTCGCGATACAGCTGCTGCGTCCAGCCCGGGTCGGAGTCGTCCGACGTGTAGGTCGCGTCGTCGTAGGGCGCGGTCATGTAGATGGGCCACATCGGGTCGTTGTTGGCCAGATGATCGCTCCACGAACTCGCACCCTGGGTGGTGTGCAGGTTGGTGGGAGGCTGGACGTACAGCGCGGTGGCCGCCGACGACCAGGCCGCCCCGAACGAGCCGATGAGCTGACCGCCGTGGTAGACGATGTCGCGATACAGGTCCCCGAAAGCCCGCTGCGGAGCGATCGCGGCCAGGTGACGGGCAGTGCGCTCCGGAGGCAACGACGCCGTGAGGTACTGGATGATCCCCGAGTAGGACCCGCCGAACATGCCGACACGTTGAGTGCACCAGCCCGAGTCCTCCGCAGCCCAGTCGATGACCTGCGCCGCATCCCACTGCTCACGCAGCGAGAACACGATGTCGTACTCGCCCTCCGATCCACCCGTCCCACGGATGTCCACCTCGATCACTCCGAAGCCCTCACCCGGCAGCACAGAGACCGCCTCCGCCGCCCGGTTCTCCTTGCGGTACGGAGTCAGCTCGACCAGGCACGGGACCTGGACCGAACCATCGGTGGGCGTACCTGCAGGCAGGTACACGTCGGCAGCCAGCCGCACGCCGTCATCCATCTCGATGTAGACGTCGGTGAGCACTACAGGCTCCTCAGCCGCCGCGGCCAACCCCGGCAGCGACATCAGCGCCATCGCCGCCAACGCCACAGCGGTCATCCTCTGACGCACATCCACTCCTCTAGGCCCGGACCCGACACGGTCGGTGCCGTACTTCGCCGGTCGCACGACGACCTCCTTGTCCGCCAGGGCTCCCGGGCTCCACGGTCGCCCACTCGTGCCGGGCCGAGTCGCACCCTCAGGGCCCACCGGTACGGGAGTGCCGCGTCCGACCGGACGGTTGACACAGCTGGCGCTATGTGGCTTGCTCACCTAGTGGTGCGATCACCGACGCGCGCGGCACATCCGACGATCCGGGAGGGGGACGAGGATGGTTCTCCTCGCAGTAGGAGCCGTGGGGGCCACCGTGTGGTGGCTCGGACTGCTCGTGGTCCTCGCCGTGGTGCTCGCGATCGCCTACCTGGCGCACCAGGTCACCCGGAACGTCGCGGAGATCCGTCGGTACTCCCAGGACATCCTCGAACACGGGGTCGGGCTGGCCGGTGAGCTCGACCCGGTGCCACTGCTCGGCCGCACGCGGGAGCTCGTCGTGACCGTCGCCGACGCCTTCCGTCAGCTCGTCCAACGTCTGGCACCCCGCATCTAGGAGCGCCATGGTCAACGCCCTGTACGTTGCCTCGGTCGCGGTCGTCGCTGTGCTCGTACTCGCACTCGCCGCGTACCTGCTGACCATCCTCTACCTGCTCCGGTCGACCCGCGACACGCTCGGCAAGGTCCTGTTCGGGGTGCGGGCGATCGCCCACCGGGCCGAGCCGATCGGACCCGTGCTAGCCGACGCCAACCGCGAGCTGGGCACGGTCCGCGATGCGTTCAACGACGCGTTCCCAGACGAACAACCGGCAGCGCCCGAGCGCCGGCCCTTCCTCAACCCCGAGCTGCGGCCATGAGCCTCGAGCTGCGTTGCGCCGAGCTGGGCTTGGCCTGCTCGCACCGGATGTCGGGCGGGTCGGAGGAGGAGCTGACGGATGAGCTGCGCAGGCACGCCGCGGACCGGCACGACGTTCCCGAGCTCAACGACACGCTGATCGACTACGCGATCAGCCGCGCCCGTCGCGGATCGGAGACCTGATGGAGGTCGATACCACCACCTGGATCGTCGGCTTCGCGATCGGCGGCGCCGTGGTCGTCATCGTGGTCGCCGTGGTCTTGGCGATCACCTTCTACGCGACCCGGATACGCGATCAGGTCGCCGAGATCGTCAGCGCCCTCCAGCATGCGGAGACGAACACGGCTCCCCTCTGGAACGTGATGGAGGTCGGATACCGGACGAAAGAGCTGCGCCGGGGTGCCGAAGAGGTACGTCGCCGCCTGGGTGGATGAGGAGAAGATGATGCTGGCGACGGCGGTGACCGGCGCGTTGCTGGGGTGGTGGTGGGCGGCGTTGGCCGCCGGCCTCGTCGTGGCGTTGGTGGTGATCGTGCTGCTGCACCGACTGCTGACGCGGGTCCACGAGATCGAGGACGGCGCCCGCCTGGTCTGGTCCACGGGCAAGGCAGTCGCGCGCAACACCGCGACCACCTGGATGTTCGACGACACCGCCGACGCCCTCGAGGACCTGCGCGACGAGGCGCTGCGACACGGGGAGCTGCTGCGCGGAGAGGGGAGCTGACCGTGCTGGAACTGCTGATCACGCTCACGATCGTCGAAGCCGTCCTCGTGCTCGCCGTGCTCGTCTGGTACCTGATCCGGCTCCGCATCAGCCTCCGGAACACCGCAGGCTTGCTGGCCAAGACCGCCTTCGGCGTACGCGCCATCGAGACCCAGGCCGGAGCGATCGGGCCCGGCGTCCTCCGCATCAACGCGGTCCTGGAGGAACTGGCCACCGTGGGGCCAGAGCTCGTCGCGGCCGCCGACCAGTCCACCGACAGCTGAGAGGATCGACGATGCCGACGCAGACACCGCAGCGCACCCCCGCGGAGCAGCTGCTGGAGGTGCTCGGCCCCGTCGAGCGCTACACGGGGGAGCGCGACGATCTCGGTGACTTCGGGTCGCCGGGCCGGCAGAGCATGGCCGCCGCCCTCGCTCCGGTCGCGGGGGAGGTTCCGGCGACCTCCCTGGGGCCCCTCACGAAGGTGCACGCGTTCTGGTTCGCCGGGATGTCCTGTGACGGCTGCACCGTGTCGGTGACCGGGGCCACCACACCGTCGGTCGAGAGCCTCCTGCTCGGTTCGCACCCCGGGTTGCCTCAGGTGGTACTGCACCATCCGGTCGTCGACACCGAGTCCGGTCCCGCGTACATGCGTCCCCACGAGGCGGCGGTCAAGGGCGAACTCGATGAGCCCTACGTGATCATCCTGGAGGGCTCGGCCACCGACGAGACCCGCGCCATCAACGGCGGGGGATACTGGGTCGCGCAGGGCGAGGAGCCGTGGGGCCCGGACGGTGAGGAGCGCTCCGTCACCACCGAGGAGTGGCTCGCCCGACTCGCACCAGGCGCCGCCGCGGCCATCGCGATCGGCACCTGTGCCACGTGGGGCGGGATCCCGTCGGCCGACGGCAACCCCACGGGGGCGATGAGCCTCATGGACTTCCTCGGCAAGGACTACCGCAGCGCCTTCGGCCTGCCGGTCGTGAACGTCCCGGGCTGCGCCCCGGTCGGGGACAACTTCACCGAGACCGTGGCCGCGATCCTCTACTTCCTGCAGGGCTTCGGCCCACTACCGGAGTTCGACGAGTTGGGACGTCCGGCCTGGCTGTTCGGGGAGACGGTCCACCGCCACTGCGTCCGGGGGGCGTACTACGAGGAGGGTTCGTTCGCCGAGGAGTTCGGCGATCCGAACTGCCTGGTCGAGATCGGCTGCTGGGGCCCGGTGGTCAACTGCAACATCACCTCCCGAGGCGCGATCCGCCACGTCGGCGGGTGCATGAACTCCGGCGGGGCATGCATCGGCTGCACGATGCCGGGCTTCCCCGACAAGTTCACGCCGTTCTACAAGACACCACCGGGGTCGGCGGTGTCGACGAGCGCCTCCCGTCTCCTCGGCAGCCTGATCCGTCCGCTGAGGATGACGACCAACGAGCACCTCAACCGCGAGGTGCGCTGGGACCTGCACCGCGAGACGCCGAGCGGCTGGGCGAAGCACAAGTCCGAGCCCGGCCTGCTGTCGCGTATCGAGCATCGCCTGTACGACGCGCTGCGCCGCTCCAACGACCGTGGCAAGAACGACGGCGATGCCTGGGGCAAGCGCAGCGAGTGGACGGACAAGCGCGACCCGGAGGACGAGACCAGCGACGTCGACCAGCGCGACAACGTGCTCGAGTCGACCGAAGGAGATCGCTAGATGTGCTTCCGCAACCTGCCCGTCGACTTCGACGAGGCCGGCAACGCCCGGCTGCGGGGCGGCATCCCCGACCCGTACGCCGTCTCGGTCAGCAGACCGGACATCGCCGAGACCGATGCCGACCGTGAGGAGCGCATCCAGAGGTTGATGGCCCGTCAAGGGCACATCAAGGATCTCAACATGGATCCGGTCACCCGTGTGGCCGGCGCCCTGGCCGTGAACGTGACGGCCGATCTCGATTCCGGCCAGTACCTGGATGCTCGCTCGCAGGCGACGCTGTTCCGCGGCTACGAGGTGATCCTCATGGACCGCGATCCCCGCGACGCCATCTTCGTGTCATCACGAGCCTGTGGCGTCTGCGGCGGGGTGCACTCGCATGCTGCGGCGTACGCCATCGAGATGGCGATGGGCCTGAAGCCGCCGCCGCTCGGCACGGTCATCCGCAACCTCGGTGAGGCTGCCGAGATGGGGTACGACAACCCCCTGCACCTGTACCTGCTGGCCGGCCCCGACTACTCCGAGTCCATCATCAGGCAGTCGAACCCCGAGCTGTGGCCCAAGGCCGAGAAGTGGTCGTGCCCGAGCCAGGACATCCACCGGTTCAAGAAGATGTCGGACCTCATGACGGCGCTCAACCCCCTCACGGGCGCCCTCTACCGCGAAGGCCTCGAGTTCACCCGGGTGGCCCGCGAGCAGTTCTCGATCCTCCACGGCAAGTACCCCCACCCCCAGACCATCGTCCCGGGCGGTGTCTCCACCACGTTCACCCTGCAGACCCTCAACGAGTACCACTCGCGACTGGCGCAGACCTTCGACTACGCCCAGCGCATGCTGGCCATCTGGGACGACCTCACCGAGTTCTTCTACGAGGCCGACGACCGCTACGGCGATGTGGGGACCCGCCCGTACGACTTCATCGATCCCGGGTACTGGGACGACCCGTACGCGTACGACGCCACCTACGAGAACTGCACCGAGTGGGGGCTGCGCCGGCCCTCGACCCCCGGGGTGGTGATCGATGGCGAGCTCATGACCACGCGGCTCACCGACATCAACATGGGCTGGGAGGAGTTCGTCGAGCACTCCTACTACGAGGAGTGGGCCGGGGACCGCTACCAGACCGACCACCTCGGCAACCCCATCAGCCCCTACCACCCCTGGAACAAGCGCACGCTGCCCAAGCCGAGCGAGAAGAGCTGGAAGGACAAGTACACCTGGGCCTGCACGCCCCGCTGGGACCGCACGTCGGTCGAGGCGGGCGCCTACGTCCGGCTGCTGACCACGGCCATGGCCCAGGAGCACCCGCCGAACGACTTCTACGAGGCCACGGGGCACTCCCTGCGGATGGAGGTGCCGAAGGGAGAGCTCGGTACGAGGGAGTACGAGTGGCACGTGCCCGAGAAGTGGAACGCGTTCGAGCGCAACCGCGGCCGTGCCTACCACTACCTGTTCGCCCAGCTCATCGGCATGACCAACGTCCTCACGGCTTACGACCTGCTGCGCAACGGCGAGACCCAGGTCGCGGCCGTGCCGCCCGACGAGCTCGACAAGCACATCCCGAAGGAGGAGGTCCGCAGCGTCGGCTGGTGGGGCGCCGGGCGGGGATGGCTGACCCACCACCTCGTGATGGAGCAGGGCAAGATCGCCAACTACCAGATCTGCACGCCGTCGACCATCAACGCCTCGCCGCGCGACCCCTGGGACCAGCCAGGGCCGTACGAGCAGGCCGTGATGAACACGCCGATCATCGAGGACGTCTCCGACCCGTCGAGGTTCACCGGGATCGACATGCTCCGCACCATCCGCAGCTTCGACCCGTGCATGCCGTGCACCACCCACGTCTACACCGGCAACGGCGTCATCACCCGCGAGGTCAACACCTGCGCGTGCGGTGACGACTGAGACCGGTCAGCCCGTGGTCACGCTCGTCGGGGGTGTCGGCGAGCTCTACCAGGGCGACCTGGACCTGGGCCGGCGGGTCGCGGAGCTGCTCACCGAGGAGGATCTCGGGCATGGCGTCGCGGTGGAGGACCTGCACTACGGCGCGGTGGCCGTCGCCCAGTACCTCCAGGACCTCGCTCCCGACACCCTGATCCTGATCGGCGCGGTCGCCCGAGGCCGCCCCCCGGCGACGCTCGAGCGCCGACGCATCGCCGCGGTCACCCTCGCGGGCGCAGATCTGCAGCTGGCGGTCGGGGACGCGGTGACCGGCTACGTGGCCATCGACCTCGTGATCGAGGTCGGAGCGGGGCTCGGGGCCTTACCGGATCGCGTGGTCACCATCGAGGTCGAGCCCGTCACCACCGGCCCTGGGGACGCCCTCTCACCGGAGGTCGGCGCAATGGTCCCACAGGTGCTCGACCTGGTGCGCACGGAGGTGGAGCGTGCTCCGGTGTTCGGTCTGGCGGCGCGCCTCGTCGAGCAGGTCGGCGACGGACATCTGGAGCCGTCGCCGAGCACCGAGTCGCTCGCGGTGCTGCTGGGGGCGCTGAGCAGGACGGAGCGAAGCGGCCACTGGGGCCGCACCTTCTCCCACCGCGACGAGCTCGAGCACCGGCTCGGCCGGGGCGAGACGTCGCCTGGCATGGATCATCTCGACTGGGGGCTCGTGTGGTCCCTCATCGAGGAGCTGGACCGGCTCGAGGGCGCGGAGGCACGACGCATCGCCGGCACGTGATGCTCAGTCGTCCTCCGCCTCCAGCTCACCGAGGTGCTGAGGCCGGACGGCGATGCGGCCGCCTGCGGCGGTGGCGATGACCAGTGCTCCGTCGTCCTTCAGATCCGCAGCCGTGCCTTCCACCCTCGGACCGCCCGGTCCCATCGGGATCATCAGCGCCCGGACCTGGGCGCCGAGCGTCGCGCAGCACGACCGGAGCTGATCCAGCACCGGGCCGGGCTCCCGTGACAGCGCCCGATCCAGCGCCTCCGCAGCGTCAGCGATCACGGCCGCTCGGGGCTCGCCCGGTGCCCGGATCAGGACCGTGGCCACTGCCCAGTCGACCCGTGCGGGACCGAGCTCTGCGTGGATGCCGACGTGTGCGACGGGCCGGTCGTCGCGCGCCAGCAGATCGGGCCAGTACCACTGCGCCCCGACCCCGACGATCTCCACCAGCGCGACCGCGGCCGCCGCGTAGAGCCAGCCCTCGCGCTCCGGCGACAGCCCGGGGCGCAGGATCTGCGAGAAGGTCGCGTCCTCCGGCGCCACCTCCCAGGGCCGTCCGGCCCGCCCCCGTGGGGCCGCCTCGTACCCGGCCACGACGACGGCCCCCGCCGGCCCCTCTCGCCGGGCCCACGACTGCGCCTCTGCGGCGGTCGACAGGAGGGCTGGGAAGAAGCGGAAGGGCCGGTGTCCGAGGGCCTCAGCCACCGCGTCGTCACGTAGCGGCGCGATCATCCCCAGCCCGAGTCGGGGCCGGCGTGGGTCTCGAAGACGGACTTCAGGCGCATCCACTGCGGGACGTGGAAGCGGATCATGGCCCGCGAGAACCGACTGCGGAGGGCCTCAGCGGTGTCGTGCGGGAGGGTCGCCGCCGCGGCCACCGTGTCGGCGACCAGCGTGTCGAGCCGGTCCGGTGGCAGCTCCAGCGCGCAGTCGATGAACGCCTCGGCCAGCGCGATCCCCCGCTCGCCAGCGTCGGCGATCCCTCTGGTCACGGCGGCGAGCTCCGCCAGGCGCTCGGCTGCCTGGAGGTCCAGCCAGCGTGCCATCTCGGACCGGAGCAGGGCGGTCCAGACCTCCCGTGGCTCGTCCGCCAGTACCACCAGCACATCGCCGGTGGGGCTCCCAAGGCGCTCGAGGACCGCCGCCGCCTGATCGTGGACGGGCTCGTCGGCTGCCGGCACGACACGGGCCTGCGCGGCGGCCAGGCGAGCCCGAACCGGCTGCCCGGCGGCCTCGTACGCGAGCGCGAGGTTCGCCAGCGCCATCGCGTGCGGTCCGGGACGGAGCGCACGCGGATGGGCCGCAACGGCGCGCAGCAGGACGTCCACCGCACGCTCGGCGTCGTCGAGAGCAAGGTGGGCCAGGCCGAGGAGGTTGGCCGCGGCACCGAGGGCCGAGGTGTCGCCCGCGCGCTCGGCCAGCTCCAGCGCGGACCGGAGGTGTCCGATCGCATCCTCAGGCTCGTCCATCGTGAGCAGGCAGGCGCCGAGCTCGCGGGCGGCCGCCGCAGCTTCCGCTCGAGCACCCGCTGCGTCGAACAGGTTCAGGGCGTCCAGGAACGCCTCGCGCGCCCCGGGAAGATCCCCAGCATCGCGTCTGGCGAGCCCGAGGTTGTGGGTTGCCGCTCCCTGCTCGGGGCCCGCCGCCGCGCGCTCGAACGCGGCAGCCGCCCGCGCCAGCACCTCGACGGCGAGCCCCGCCCGACGGGTCTCGCGCAGCAACGCGCCGAGCGCGTTGAGTGCGACCCCGTGCTCACGTGGCAGCTCCGCCGGAGGGAACCCGGCAGCAGCGGCCGCCAGTGCGGCCTCGGCGTCGTCGTACCGGCCGACCTGGAAGAAGGCGGAACCGAGATGGAACTGCGCGGTCGCGTGCTGGACGGGGTACCGCTCCGCCGAGTACCTGCGCACGCTGGACTCGAGCTGACGGATGGTCTCAGCGACGTCGTCCACCCAACTAGCCTAGGAGTGTGCACGTCATGGTGGCCGGGTTCGGCAACGTCCTGCGGGGGGACGACGGGTTCGGCGTCGCCGTCGCCGAGCTGCTGTCGCGTGCCCCGGTGCCACCCGAGGTGACCGTGACCGAGGTGGGGATCGGGGGCATCCACCTCGTGCAGGATCTCCTGGCCGGGCAGGTCGAGCTGCTGATCGTCGTGGATGCGGTCGAGGTGGGTCGTGCTCCCGGCACGGTCGTGATCCTCGAGCCACCCATCGACGACGTGCTCGGCATGAGCGTGAACGAGCGCCGCGATGCCCTCGCCGACATGCACTACGCCACGCCGGACCGGGCACTGCTGCTGGCGACCGCCCTGGAGGTCCGTCCGGCATCGGTCGTGATCGTCGGATGCCAGCCGGTCGACGCCGACACCTGGGAGCAGGGCCTCAGCGGCCCGGTAGCAGCGGCCGTGCCGGCGGCGGCGGCGGAGATCCGCCGCCTCGTCGCCCAGGCGGGCGTGGCATGGCCCGAACCCACAGGAAGATCAGCCGGGGACGATGGGTAGTGATCGCCGCTCCTGCGGGGCGTCGAGCAGCGTCGGCCCGGGCGGCGGATGGGCCTCTGCGTCGTCCTCCTCGACCTCGAGGCCCCGGAACCCGGGGAGGTGGTCGCGCAGGACCTCCTCGACGCCGTGCCGCAGGGTGATGTCGGAGGCCGTGCAGCCCGCGCAGTTCCCGGTCAGGCGCACCCGCACCCTCCCGGACCGGACCTCGAGCACCTCGACCTCACCGCCGTGACTGTGCACGTAGGGCCGGATCTCCCCGAGCGCCTCCTCGGCGAGTGCCGGATCGTCGATGGCTCCGTAGGTCGACAGCAGCCAGCGTGCTGCGGGGTCCTGGTCCGCCGCTGCGTCCATCCGCTCGCGTCCCACCTCTTCGGTGAGGCGCTGGACGGCGTGCCGGTGCAGCCCTTCGAGACCGTCGAGGAGCTCGAGCATGTCGCGGGCGACCTCCGGCCCACGCGCCTCCAGTCGCTCGATCACCTCCTGGAGGTGGTCGAGCAGATCCTCGAGGGTGGTCACGTCCGCGACGCCCGGGGGGACCCCTCCGGGAGTGCCGGCGCAAGGGCCCGATAGCGTGCGAGGAACACCCCGACGAGCCGTCGGCTCTCGGCGAGCGCGCCCCCCCAGGCGTGGAGCCACTCCACACCGTCTGGGGTGATCTCGTAGCTGCGCCGCGGCGGGCCAGCCTCCGAGGTCTCCCAGGACGACTCCACGAGACCGTCCTGCTCCATGCCCCGGAGCAGCCGGTACAGGCCACCCGGATCGGTCGACCCCAGACCCAGCTCGGCGAGCTGCGCGAGCAGCTCGTACCCGTGGTTCGGCGACTCGGCCAGCAGCAACAGCGCGCACGGGCGGAGGAAGTTGCGGGGCAGGCCTCCGCCAGCGATCTCTTCGGGATCCGCGATCATCACCGTCGGGTCCCCCCGAGCCGCTCCTCGATGCACGCGTCGGCCTCCTCCGGCGAGCTCTGGCACCAGCAGTCGGCGCCGCACTCACCGTGCCCGGGGCGTGTGAGCTCAGCGAACTCCTCCGCGAAGATCCGCGCCCCGTCGTCGTGGCCTCGCTGGGAGAGCCGGATGATGCCCTGGTCCGACCACTCGAGGAAGCCATCCTCGACCAGCACCTCGAGGTACGGCTCGATCACCTTCGCGTCGACACCGAGGAACCGCTCGAGGACACTGGCGTCGGCCTCGTCACCGAAGCCCTCGCCCTGCATCCAGAACAGCACCTGGAGGATCTCGTCGCGCCAGTACAGCCGGCGCAGCGACTCGGATTTGGGCTGGGCGACATGGTCGGTCACGGGCTGCCCCCGAGTCGGCGAGCGAGCTGTCTGATGGCGGCGACCCCCGCGCCCTGTGGCGCGTGGTCGATCGGCGCGACGCCCAGGCGCTCGGCATCCTGGAAGGCGTCGTCCTGCGGGACGATCCCGGCCAGCTCGAAGCCGTGCCGGTCGCAGTACTCGCGGATGAGCTCCGTGTCCCCCTCGCGGGCCCGGTTCCCGACCACGGCCAGACGATCGAGGCCGAGCCCGGAAGCGAGTTCGTGGAACCGTCGCGCCGTCTCCAGGGACTTGAAGTACGGCTCGGCGACGATGAGCATGGTGTCGACGTACGCGTTCGTGGCGCGGCTGAGGTGCTCGGGCGAGGCCTCGAGGTCGACGACGACGGTCCGGTCAGCGGCGAGTTCGGTGAGGACCCCACGCACGGTGGAGTGGGCGCCGCACAGTCAGCCGCCGCCGGCGCTGCGGGGCGGGCCCATCGCGAGCAGCTGGATCCCCGATGCGGTGTCGACCGCGAACTCGCCGATGACGTCGTCGATCGGTCGGGTGAGGACGGCTGTGCGTGTCCCGTCCACGTCCCGATGCTCGAGCAGCCCGTGGGGCAGCGCGCGGACGTGGTCGTACTGCTCGGGCGGCATGCCGAGCGTCAGGATAAGGTTCGGGTTCGGGTCCGCGTCGACGGCCAGCACACGGTGGCCCTCGTCCGCGAGCGACCGCGCGAGGGTGCCCGAGATGGTGGTCTTGCCCGAGCCACCCTTGCCGGCCACGGCGATACGCATGAGACCCTCCTGAGCGGCGAGACTACCGTCCGGCCGTGCTGCCGACCATGGCACTGGAGGTGCGTCGACACCACGTCCGACCCGGGGATCAGGTCACCCCGCCCGCTTCCCCACTGGCGAGCGTGTCCGCGGCATCCCCGACGGCATCCCCGACGAGGTTGATGCCGAGGATCGTGAGCACCAGCGCGGCTCCGGGGAACACCGTGAGCCACCACGCGGTGCGGAGGAACCTCTGGGCGTTGTTCGCCAGGTAGCCGAGGCTGACCACGTCGGGGTCGGTGAGTCCGACGAACCCGAGGCCGGCCTCGATGAGGATGGCGCTGGAGGCGGCGACCGACAGCATCACCAGGGTCGTCCCGAGGATGTTCGGCCAGATGTGGCGTGCCAGGACGTGGGCGGGGGATGCGCCGAGGGCCTGGGCCGCGTCGACGAACTCGCGGCGGCGCAGCGACAGCGTCTCGGCCCGGACCACGCGCGCCGTCCACGTCCACGAGGTGAAGCCGAGGACGAGGATCAGGTTCACCAGGCCCGGTCCGAAGAGTGCGACGACGACCACGGCGAGGAAGAAGCGCGGGACGATCTGGACGATCTCGGTGAACCGCATCGCGATATCGTCGAGTGCGCCGCCGTACCACCCCGCCAGCCCGCCCGTGATGACGCCGATCAGCCCAGCGAGGACGACCACGCCTGCGGCCACGAGCAGCGATGTCCGCAGGCCGTGCAGAACGAGGGCCACCACGTCCCGGCCGAGGTCGTCGGTGCCGAAGCGATGGGCGGTGGAGGGAGGTGCGAGCGGGGCGCCGGCCGACGTCAGCGGGTCGGCACTGACGACGAGCGGGGCGACGAGGGCGGCGAGCAGCATCGATCCGAGCAGCAGCGCCCCGAGTCGCCCGCCCGGCGATCCGAGCGCCGCTCCGACGTACCGCGCCCCCGCGAGACGCCTGGCGGCCCGGGTCGGGGGAGGCTCGGGAGCCGATCGTCGGGGCCCCCGCGGACGGGTGGCGACGAGCCGCTCACTCATAGCGCACCCGTGGATCGAGGACCGCGTACAGGATGTCGACCACCAGGTTGACCACCAGGACGGCCGCCGCGACCACGAGGAAGATGGCCAGCAGCACCGGGAGGTCCCGGGTCTGGGCCGAGCTGAGAAGAAGGCGGCCGACACCCGGCCAGCCGAAGACGATCTCTACCAAGGCGGCCCCGGCGAAGAACATGCCGACGCGGTTGCCGATGACGGTGATCAACGGGAGGATGGCGTTGCGGAAGCCGTGCCAGACTACGCGCCGTTCCGGGAGTCCCTTGGCCCGCGCCGTCCGGATGAAGTCGGCCCTGCTGACCTGGACCATGCCGGATCGGACGAGCCGTACGTTGAGGGCGATCTCCGTCGTCGCCAGGACCAACGCCGGGAGGGCCAGGTGATGGAGCACGTCGATGACGACGAGCAGGCCCGTGGACTGCGAGCGGGCATCCGTCATCCCCTGGACGGGGAACCATCCTGTGCGGTACGCCAGCAGGAGCACGGCGAGCTGAGCCAACAAGAACGACGGTGTGGCGTAGGCGGTCAACGAGACGGCGCGGATCGCGAGGTCCCTGCGGCCGCGCGGGTACCGCGATGTGACGATCCCGAGCGTGGTGCCCACGAGCGTGGACGCGGAGAGCGCGGCGCTGGCGAGGAGCAGCGTCGCGGGGAGCCGTTCGAGCACCACGGCGAGGGCGGGCCGTCCCCGGATGTAGGACAGACCCAGGTCTCCCTGGACCACGTTGCCGAGGTAGGTCGCGAGCTGCTGCGGGAGCGGCTGGTCGAGGCCGAACCGCTCACGGGTCGCGGCGTAGTAGGCCTCGTCTCCGTACTGGCCTGCCAAGGCCACGAGCGGGTCCCCCGGCGCGAGGTGCAGGAGGAGCCAGGTCCCGACCAGGATGACCAGCGCCGTCGGTGGCACCTGCGCCAACCGACGGAGCAGGTATCCCGTGCTCACGGGGTCCTCCCTCGTCGATCAGGCCTCGCAGCTGACCTCCTCCGCGAACAGCCCCGTGTGCGGCTTGAAGCCGCTGCACCGGGTGTTCCAGGCGCGCGTCCCGACGGTCTCGACGATCCAGACGTAGGGGAGGTCGTCGACGACGATCCGCTGGAGTTCCGCGTAGATCGGCGAGCGGGCTTCGCGGTCGACCGTCCGTGAGGCCTCGTCGAACAAGCGGTCGACGTCGGGGTTGGAGTAGTGAGAGGCGTTCGTGAAGGGGACGTCCCCGATCTGGGCCGAGTCGTACATCCGCCGCACACCGACCTCGGGGTCGGGGCCGTTGCAGTACGAGATGATGTTCGTGTCGAAGTTGTCCTCGGCGAACACGGTGGGCGCGAACACCGGAGGCTCCATGGCCTCGAGGTTCACACGGATGCCCACCGCTCCGAGCTGTTCACGGACGAGCTCGCCGTACTTCGCGAAGGTCGGGAAGTGTGCGAAGCCGATCGCGAGCTGCTCGCCGTCCTTCGTCCGGACACCGTCGTCGCCCTCGACCCAGCCGGCTTCCTCGAGCAGCCGCTCCGCCTCGCCGGGGTCGTAAGCGGGGAGTTCGACCTCATCGGCGTGAGCCCACGGGATCCCGCTCGAGATCGGCGCCTCGGCGACCTGGCCCTGGCCGAAGAGCACCTGATCGACGAACCGTTGCCGGTCGAGCGCGTGGGCGACCGCCCGCCGGACCTCCAGCGTTCCTGGGATAGGCCGGTCGAGGTTGAAGCTCACGGTCATGATGCAGTTGGCACCGCCGGGGTTCGAGCTCGTGGCGGCGAGCTCGATATCGGGGTTGTCCCGGAGCCACGACAGGTCCGGCCCGGGGACGCCCCACAGGAAGTCGACCTCGCCGTTCTCGAGCGCGAGGACCTGTGTCGCCTGGTCGGGGATGATCCGCATCACGAGCTCGTCCACCGACGGGCCATCCTTGAAGTAGTCACGGTTCACCGTCGCGCGGATCTCGGCACCTTCTTCGTAGGACGCGAAGACGAACGGACCGGTCCCGACCGGCGCCAGGTTGGCGGGGTTCGACTCGATGTCACTGCCCGCGTAGACGTGCTCAGGCACGATGGGCGCCTCGGTGACGTTGAGCTGCTGGAGGAGCGGTGCGTACGGATCAGCGAACTGGAAGACGACCGTGTGGTCGTCGGGCGCTTCGATCGACTCGATCGAGGAGCCCATGGACGCCTTCGTCCTGGCGTGGAACTCCAAGAGCACCTCTTCGAACGAGAAGACGACGTCCTGGGCGGTGAAGGGCTCCCCGTCGTGCCAGACGACGTCGTCACGGAGCGCGAACGTGTAGGTCCGTCCGTCGTCGCTCACCTGCCAGGACTCCGCCAGTTCCGGCTCTGGGTCACCGTTCTCGTCGAGCGCCACTAGGCCGTTGAAGAACGTCTCGCTGGCGGCGTGGACCGCACCGCTGGTGGTGATCGCCGGGTTGAGGCTGCCGGGATCCGAGTCGAGAGTCACCACCAGACTCCCGCCCTGCGCTACGGGTGTCCCGGTGGGCGTCTCGGTGTCGATCGGTGCCGTCTGTGCGTCCGTCGGCTCCTCCCGGCTCGCGCTGTCGGTGCCACATGCGCTCGCGAGGATCGCGATCGCGACCAGTGCGGCCTTCCCGGTCTTCTTCAAGCGTGTCCCGTCCTGTGCCTGCCCGTGTTCGTGTGCCGATGGGGTGCGGAACCCTACGGCCGGGTGCGCGCCGCCGGTAGATGCGCCGGACAGCTAGCGGTGCCGTCGGTTACGGTGGTCCTCTGCCATGGTCCCGCTCAGGGGGAGGCTCACCGATGTGTCTCGGCATCCCAGGGCAGGTCATCGACTTTCTCGACGGAACCGACCAGCTCGCCAAGGTCGAGGTGACGGGCGTGACCCGCAACATCAACGTCGGCCTGGTCCGCGAGGACGGTCTGAAGGTCGGCGACTGGGTCCTCATCCACGTGGGCTTCGCCATGTCGATCATCGACGAGGCGGAGGCCACGGATGCTCTCGAGGGGCTGAGGATGCTCGGCGAGGCGTTCGACACCGAGGTCGAGGACATCGCCCGATCGAGGATCGACTGATGGTCGGTGGCAGCTGCCGCAATGAACGAACCGGCCGACCCACGAGGTCGTAGCTTCATCCCCCAGATCGCTCGGATATCCGACCGGATCGGGGGACGACGTTGAGCGACGCTCCGCGAAAGCGACTCGGCCTCCTCACCCACGCCGACGTGTCTCCGCTACGTGCCAGTCCGCCCCCATCGCCGACCGCGCGAGAACCCCGGTGATGTCGGGACACCGGGTTCCTACAAGCACCCGGGGAACTAGCATCGAGGGATGAACATCCGGGTGGAACCCGCCAGGCGTGAGTGGGTCGCCGCGTTGTCGCAAGGTGATGCGCAGTTCACCGAGCGGTTCGGTCCGCAGGTCGAACCCGGCTGGGAGGGCTTCCCCGAGACGCTCCCGATCCTGCTTGCTGCATCCGAGCCCGACAAGTCGGCCGCGTGGGGTCCGCACCTGTTCTTCGACGGGGACGGCGTCCTCGTCGGCAACGGGGGCTGGAAGGGGCCACCCGTCAACGGTGAATCAGAACTCGGGTACGCGGTGGCGCCCGGTGTCCGTGGACGCGGGATCGCCACCGCCGCTGTACGCGTGCTTCTCGCCCGTGCTCGTGAGGCGGGTCTCCGAACTGCTGCCGCGCACACGTTGGCGGAGGAGTCGGCGTCCACAGCGGTGCTGCGACGGTGCGGGTTCACGAAGGTGTCGGAGGTCATCGACCCTGAGGACGGGGTCGTGTGGCGGTGGGAAGCCGACGTCGCCACGGTCACTGAGACATAGCCGACACGACGGCACCGAAACTGCGAAGCGATGAGGTGAGAGTTGTGGGCGGATGCCCTAGGTCAGCCGCGCTACAACCACGGCTCGGAGCTGCAGTGGGACAAGGGGCATGCACGCGAGCCCGTGTTCTGCGAGCCTCAGAGGTCGGTCGGCAACCCGCGGGTGTGGAGTGGGATCGGCAGCCATGCGCACACCCGTTCTCCGCCGGGGTCACGGTCGCCAGTGGATGTGCTCGGTGGGGGCGTAGGTACACCAGGTGCCGGTCTGGACCGATCCCCGGAGGTGACGGCCGAGTTCGGGATCCGCGCGGTCGATGCGGATGAGGGCGTCGCGGATGCGGCCGCTGACGGCTTTGCGGGCGCGCTCACGCTCGTCGCCCAGTCTGCGGTCGCGCCCGCCCAGTCCGACGGCCCCGGACAGCTCGGCCATGAGCGTGTCGCGCTCGGCCCGGGCTCGCTCGGCGCGGAAGGAGTCGTGGTACGCCTCGGCCTCATCGATGTCCTGTTCGAGCTCGAGGAGTCGCCGCCGGTAGGCGACCTTCGCGCGGTCGTCGAGGACCGGGTCGGCGCCGGTGGCGGGTGGTGCCCCCGTGTGCAGCTCCACGGCGTGGACCGACTGGCCGGGTCGCCCCAGCAGGACGGCCAGGTCCCGCAGTCCCTTGCTGTCAGGGAAGTGCGACTCGGTGCCCTGGTAGACGACGGTCCAGACGTCGCCGTCGCGTCGGAAGACGGCGGCCTGCTCGGCGAGCACAGCATGACACGCCGCGGCCTCGCTTCGGCTCAGTTCAGCCCAGCCCCTGGCGCCGAGCCGGTCGTGCAGCGCAGCGGCTGATTCGAAGTGGCGTCGGGCCTCCTCATGACGGCCCGCTGACCGGGCGAGCCCGCCGAGATGGTGGTCGACGGCGCCGTAGTAGGAGGCACAGCCGCCGACCACGACGTGGCTGCCGGTGTATGCACGCAGCAGGTCATCCGCCTGGCGGCGCTGCTCGTCCGTCCCGGCGGCGGTGACCGCATGAACGACGAGTGTCAGCAGTTCGAGGTCGTACGTGCGGGGAAGGTCGTCGAGGCGGATCCGTTCAAGGGTCCGCGCCGCTGCTGCCAGGTCGCCGGCGGCGACGTAGAGGAGTGCCTCGAGCATCGGCAGTCCGGGCCACGGTTCGGCGTCTCCGGGCGACCCAGGGGCGGGCCCGTCCGGGTGTCGCTCACCACCGGCGAAGGTGATCCCCAGCATGAGGGTCTCGTAGACGCCGCGCGCATCCGGCTCGCCGGTGCTCTCGCCGAGCCGGAAGGCCTCCAGCGCGAGGTCACCCGCGCGGCCGAGGTCCCCGACGACGAGCGCGGCCGTGGCCCGGCGCGACAGCGCCCCGTACCGCGCCCTCGCATGCCCGAGTTCGTCGCTGACCCGGCAGTACTGTTCCAGCTCGATGAGCCCCTCGGGATCGCCCAGTTCGATGAGCGCGGTCGCGCGCAGCAGCCGTGCCTGGGCCGCCATGTCGCGGTCCTTGGCGGCGTGGCTGGCAGCGAGCATCTCGTCGACGACCACCAGCCGCTCCAGGGCGGTACCGGGCCGCCAGCGGGCGTCGTGAAGGGCGAGCAGACAGAACGCCAGCGTCCCAGGGTCACCCAGCTTCCGGGCAGCGTGGACGGCCTCCTGGGCGAGGACCGGCGCGCGACCCCAGTCCCGCTCACTGCCGACCGAGTGGTACAGCTCGCGGGCCAGCGCAGCCAGCACCCGGGCGCCCAGATCCGAGGGCTCGTCGGGCATGCCCCGTACGGCTTCCTCGAGGATCGCGATGGCCTCGGTATGGACGTGACGCCAGCCCAGACCGTGGATCCCGAGGGCCGCCCTGGCCATCCCGTTCGAGTCACCCAGCCGACGCGCGAGCTCAGCGGCGTCGCGGTAGGCGGTGTGGGCATCCTCGGCATCCCCAGCCCGGTTGCACGCCTCCCCCAACTGCAGGAGCAGGTCGAGACGGCCGTCCGGGTCGGGGCCGGGCGCCAACTCGAGCAGGGCCAGCACGCGTTCGTAGTGCGCTCGCGCCTCCTCGAACGCCATCCGGGCGGTCGCGTCCTCGGCCGCCTGGATGCCGTAGCGGACGGCCTCGGTCGTCGCGCCGGTCGCCGCCGCCTGGAAGTGCGAGGCGAGTTCGGCAGGGTGTACCGATCCTCCCCGGTCGCGCAGGGACTCGAGCGCCCGCCCCACCGCGAGGTGGAGCCGGACCTGCTGCTGCGTGGGCATCCCCGAGACGATGGTCTCGCGGAACAGGTCGTGGGTGAAGCGGTAGGGACCCACCGGGGTGGCCGGTTCGGCCAGGACGCGGGCCGCGACCGCCTCGTGCAGCAGGGCGGCGACGTCGTACGCCTCGTCAGCGACCAGGACGAGGACATCGAGCGGGACCTCGGGGCCGACCACTGCTGCCACGGTCACGAGGTCGACGCACGGGTTGGACAGGCGCGCGAGGCGACGTTCCAGGATGTCACCCACGCTCGCCAGCAGCTGCGACGGTGGCGCCATCTCGAGCGGGGACCCGCCCTGCGCCACCAGCAGCCGGGTCAGCTCGCCGAGCATGAACGGGTTCCCGCCCGTGCGCCGCCACAGTTCACCCGCCACCGCCGGCGACGGGGCGGTGCCGGTCAGCAGGGTCATGAGCCCAGCAACGTCCCCGCTCGACAAACCCTGGAGCTGGAGCTGGTCGTGGGACCGGGCCAGCTCGCGCAGCTGGGGACCGGCTTCCTCGTCGCGGTACGCCCCCAACAGCAGGACCGCGTGGGCCGCCAGGTGCCGGGCCGCGAACTCGAGCAGTCGCAACGAGCCGTCGTCGGCCCAATGGAGATCGTCGAGGAAGACGACGACGGGCTGCTGTTCGGCCAACCGGGCCAGGAACGAGGCGACCGCGTCGAACAGCTGGAAGCGAGCGTCGACGGAGTCGCCGGGATGGGCCGGCGGAGCCGAGGTCTCCGGCAGCATCACCGCCGCGTGGCCGGGATCATCGCCGGCGGCGATGCCTGCCCGCAGCACCTGCACCCACGGCCAGAACGCCGGGGTGCCGTCCCCGTCCCAGCATTGACCCCACATCACCCGCGCCCCGGTGGCGGCTGCCTCGCCCGCCAGCCGCGTGAACAGCGCGGTCTTGCCGATGCCTGCCTCCCCGGTCACCAGCAGCAGCTGACCCCGGCCGCGGGCCGCCGTCTCCGCACACGACCGCAGCGTGGCCAGCACCGGTTCCCGTCCGATGAGCCGCTGGTGGTCCTCCGTGCGCTCCATGTGCTGATTGTCGCCCACGGAGGAGCCTCATGGGCGCAGCTCGAGGAGCAGGTTGAAGGGAGCCTCGACCGGCACCCGCCGGACGTGGGTGAAGCCGGCATCGGTCGCCAGCTGGGTCAGCCGCGCCTCGCCCGGGACGGTGCCGAGCGGGTCGGTGGCCCCCTGCGAGATGGCGTTCGGTGTGCACACCAGCGCCGACGAGGCGTACAGAAGCCTGGCCAGCGGGGTCATACTGTCCTCGAGGCGGTCCGCAGTGGCGAACTCGACCAGCAGGACGGTCCCGTCGGCGTTCATCGTGCTCCGGGTGCGTCGCAACGCGCCCAGAGGATCCCCGAGGTCGTGGAACGCATCAACGAAGATGACCAGGTCGTGGCCGCTGCCAGGGAACGCCGTCGCATCCGCCACCTCGAACATCACCCGATCCGCCACTCCAGCCTCCGCTGCGGCCTTGCGGGCGTGGGCGATGGATCCGTCGTGGTAGTCGAACCCGGTGAACCGAGCTGCCGGGTAGGCCTGGGCGAGGGCGATCACTGCTGCCCCGTAGCCGCAGCCGATGTCGGCGACCGTCCCACCGGCGTCGAGCCGTTCCGTCACCCCCTCGAGCGCTGGGATCCACTCGGACACCATCGCGGGCACCACCTGTGCCCGAGTGGCGAGATCCATGCCGTGCCAGTGTTCGGCCGACCGCTCGTGCCAGCCCACGCCGCGCCCGGTACGGAACGCCTCCTCGACGAGCCTGTGGTCGGAGGCCATCGACGCCAGCATGCTGGCGAACCCTTCCACCAACCCCGACTGGGTGTCGTCGGCGAGCACCACTCCGACCGCCTCCGGAAGCTCGAACCGCTCCGTCTCCGGGTCGTAGTGCACGTACCCGGACACCGCCTGGTGCCTCAGCCACTCACGCACGTACGGTTCGGCGACCCCCGAGCGGACCGTCACCTCAGCGGGGGACAGCGGCCCGGCCCCAGCCATGGCCTGCCACAGCCCGGTGCGGATCCCGAGGTGGATCATCTGCACGCCGGCGGTCGCGGCCAGGTCCGTCAGCAGGCTGCCCATGACCTGTTCGATCTCGGCGGGGTCCAGGGTGGTCTGCTCGCTCATCGTGGGCCTCCCGTGGGTTCGGTGTCGACCATGGGTGCCTCGCGCCGCTGTCGCTCGAGGGTCTGGGTGTCCCAGCCACCGGTGCAGTACAGCGTCAGTCGGGAGATCCTGGTCCCGTGCAGTTCGAGCCAGACCAGGTGGCGGTAGTAGGTGTCGTGCGCCACGTCC
This sequence comes from Actinomycetota bacterium, assembly GCA_019347575.1. NCBI lineage: Bacteria > Bacillati > Actinomycetota > Actinomycetota bacterium. The sequence goes on from JAHWKY010000027.1 coordinate 68,306, forward strand.
CAGCCGTCGTACTCCACGACGGCGCCGGTCGGCGTCGCCTCCCTCCGGCTACCGGTCGTGCGGAAGCCGGCCGGGAACGAGTCGGCGAACGCGGCCGAGATCGCCTGCCCTCCGCCGACCTGGAACCGCCACTCCGGCACGTTCATGTCGAGCACCGCCTCGTCGGTCAGGATCGCCGCCAACTCGGTGCCACGGTTGGTCGCCTGCAGTTCGAGGAAGGCATCGACGGTTGCCGCCACGGCGTCCGGGTCGATGTCGTGACCGGCGCGGCGCCGGCGGCCCTCGACGGGCTGCCGCAGCCCGGTGCCGTCTTCGTCGGCGGCGGTGGGCTCCCGGTCGTGCAGGCGTGCGCCGCCCGCCGGCCGGCCCGTCTCGTCGTCGCCCTGGCCACCGTCGAGCAGGTCGGACCCGTGCTGGCGGCCACGGCGGCGTACGCCCCCACGGCCGTCCTACTGCAGGTCAGCGCCCTCGCGCCGCTCGGGCAGGGGCACCGGCTCG